>VGNY01000015.1 GCA_016865895.1 Chloroflexota bacterium
TGCCGTCACTGAACGTCGAAGGAGATATCGTGGACCTGCGATTATTCGACCCCGAAGATGTCGTGGCCAAAGCAGAACCATTCGAGGAAACAATGGAACACTACAGGAAAGTAAGGAGGCAGGAAGGATTCGGCTGGTGAAGGCCCAACAAATTTCAATTTAAGAGGTGCCAGCAATGCCAGATAAAAGTAGAGGGCTTAAAAGAGCCAAGGAAATCTACCAAAATCGGTCGCAAAAAGCTAAGGAACTCAAGGCAGCAGGCAAAAAGATAATAGGCTATCCCTGCGTCTATGTGCCCCTGGAAATGCTTACCGCCCTTGACTTAGTCCCATACCGGACATGCGGCGATATCAAAGAGCCGGTCACAGAGGCGGATAGGGCTCTACCTACTTCATTCTGCCCCATAATGCGCACCTGCCTTGATTGTGCCTTGAAAGGCTGGAATGACTTCCTTGACGGAATGGTGACTGTCCATTCCAGCGACCCTCAGGAGAAAACAGCGCGTGTCTGGGAATCCTATGTGAATCATCCTTATTTCCACTTTATAGATATGCCTGGCACAGTCCGCCCCGAGGCTCTAGAATACTTCAAGAACCAGTTAAATGACTTCAGGAAGACCCTGGAATCCTTCACCGGCAAGAAATTGTCCCCAGGCAAACTTAAGGCAGCCATTGAGTCCCATAATAAGCAGCGAGCCCTGGTAAAGGAATTATACCAGCTCACCAAGCCAGCTCCGCCTCTTATCTCTGGAACAGAAATCGTCCAGGTGATAAAAGCCCTGATGAGCCTGCCTGTGACCGAGGGGAATGAGCTACTATCTCAGGTTATAAGCGAGGTCAAAAGCCGCACCGATGGCCCGAAAAAGAAACCAGCGCGGCTTCTCATCTGGAGCAGCACCGTGGACGATTCCGATATCATGGCGATATTCGAATCCGAAGCCAATGTAGTAATGGATGAAAGCTGCGGCGGCATCAGACCCTATAGAGGCAGGGTAAAACTCACTGCCGACCCGCTAGACGGGCTGACTGATTACTATCTGAATGAAATCACCTGCGCCCGCACCTTCAGGCAAGCAGTTATCGGCGAGACCAAGAAGGACTATAAAAAAGACCTGCAAAGTCGATTTGGCTATCTGAGAGACATCATTAAGAAATGGAATATCAACGGTGCCATTCTCCTCCTCGTCAGGTATTGCGACCCCTTCGCCTTCGAGATGCCTTCGCTCAAGGATTACCTGGACAACCTCGGTCTTCCCAGCACCTACATAGAATATGATTACACCGTAGGAGCTTTAGCCCCATTAAGAACCAGGGTTGAGGCCTTCCTTGAGACAATCAGCTAATCACGTCTCTCCAGATTGAGGCCGTTTAACAATCATCTATTCCCCTCTCCCCTTTGAAAGATGCAATGCGAGGGAACTTGACAACTTCCAATGAATATGTTTTAGTATTGCACTATATAGACTTGAAAGTCTTTCAGGAATGGATTTCTTTGTTCGTAGTTTACAAGCTGCCATTTTCGGAATCATTAATATTCGTGATCCACTTGAAGTAGGCCATCAACTCAGATCGGCTACAGGTGGTCTATTCGATGGAGAACCATTAGTATTACCTCTTCCTTCAGATGCTCCGCAGGAAATCCCTCGAATAGTGCTAAGGGATAAGGAAGACCGATATTCATGTAACATTAGCAGTAGCAGACTTGACTTATTTTATAGAAAGAAAGACCCATCGCAAAAGTGGGTTGACCTGCGTGATGAATATCTTGGACACTTGTCAGTTGTTTCGAGAGCTTTATTAACAAATTTGCGAGTAGATATAACTAGACTTGGTTCAGTAGCAGAATTCGCAGTACCAATGGATGCAAACCCAAATTCTATAATCCGCAAAATCTTTCTCAAAGAGGGAGCCCTAGTTGGAGAACATGCACTACAATTACATATCCTACACCGGCAATCTTGGGAAACAACTGAAATCAATAGATGGATTAGATTAATAGGTGAAGAAGGAGCTATGCTTCGGGTTATTGTAGACATAAACACATTACCAGAGAAAAGATATAATTTTGATGTTCAAGGCATAGAATCTTTCTACGACCATGTCAGTAGCTTCTTAGCTGATGATTTGGAGAGAATAATACACTAGAAGGAATTAGAAGGATGAGCGATTCAGTAAATTCTTTGGCCATAGCCGGTCACGCCTACGATACTTCTCACATAGCAAGAGACACTAGACAAGGCTATGCATCTTTTGTCAACCTTTTGCCTATGTATTTTGCTGGAAAATATTGGTGCTTCTATCTTAGTGATGACAAGGTCAGGGAGCCTCGCCGAATTGACCCGCTTAAAGAGTCTGTTTCTTTCTTCTTTGCAACACCAGAGATTGCTTCCGTGCATATTGGAGAAGACGTCTTTCTATCTTCCTTTAGAAAGTTTGTGTCGAGTCTAGCCATTAAATGGTATGACTTTGAGGGAGAAATAATCACGAATTCGAGTGTCAATTATCTTCCATTGACAGACAATATGTTTAGTATACTGTTTGAGAGAAATTCTTTCGCACACAGCTTAATAGATATAGAACCAAGTAGGGATGAAATTATAAATCTAGCCATGGCTAGGGTGGCTGAAGCTTATTCCAAGGTTGAAGATGTATCTGCTATCTATGTGTACAGATATCTGGATGATACAAACTTTGTAATTCTGCTAGAGAATACAAAGTACAGTCGCAGTTTGATGGATAGACTACTTCAACTGGAATACGATTTACTTAAGCAAAATCCACTGCTCACTATGCATTTCTTCTATATGCCAAAGCTCTATGAGGGTAGAACGGATGTGATCCATCCTGGAGCTGAACTAATATACGATAGGGACACAAATGCCATCCTATCAGGCTCATTTGTATCAAGCACAACATAATGAACAGCTGTTATCTGAATTAGTAGCCAACTTATCCTACAAGGATTGGGTTGTAACTGTAGCGTTTTATACAGCCATGCACTATGTTGAGGCACATTTCTTTAATGACCCCAACATTATACACTCAGATACCTCAATTCCTATAGATAACCAAGGAAAATGGCTTCACACTCCACATGTTTGGCGGATGGAACTCTTGCGGAACAACTATCCACAAGACGTCTGGAAAAGTTTTAGAAGTCTGTACAATGAAAGCCGCATTGCTAGATATCTGCTGAGCCAAAGTGGTAAAGCAGTGACCACGGATGCTCAGACACATTGGACTGATGCAGAAGCAAAGGATTTTGTGAACATCGACTTGAATACAATCAAAAACTCTCTTGGATTCTGCTGAAGACCCTCCTTACCTCTAAATGGCAACGCTCTTCCTTGCTTTTGAAAGCTATTGACATAACATTATGCCCGCCCCTACTTTGAAGGGGGGAGGGATAAGGGTGAAGGGTTGATAAACAAATCTCCAGAGGTCAATTTGTATTTCGCCGGCGTAGACATAGGTTCCACCATGACCAAAATTGTCCTCACGGACACAGATGGCAGGGTTTTGTCTGCCATTAAGGGGCCCACTGGCCCTGAGCATCGCCAGCTAGCCAATGAAGTCATGAAAACGGCATTAGAACAAGCTGGCCTTCAGCTTGACGATATCTCCTATGTTGTCGCCACAGGCTACGGCCGGTTCAATGTCCCCTTCGCTGACCGTCAGATTACAGAGCTGAGCTGCCACGCCAAAGGCGTCTCCAGCTTGTTTCCCAACGCCAGAACAGCCATAGATATCGGCGGTCAAGATGCCAAGTGCCTGAAAATTCATAACGGCAAGCTGATTGATTTTGTTATGAACGACAAGTGTGCCGCTGGAACCGGCAGATTCCTGGAGGTAATCGCTGCCACCCTGGGCATCAGGTTGGATGATTTGGGAGACATCGCCCTGAAGTCCGCTAAGAAGATTCAAATTAGCAACTTCTGCACCATCTTCGCCCAGCAGGAGGTGGTGTCACGCCTGTCCGAAGGGGAGAAATTGGAAGACATCGTAGCTGGGCTTCACGATGCTTTGGCCAGCAGAGTGGCGGCATTAGCACGAAGGTTGAAGGTAGAACCAGATGTGGTGCTCACTGGCGGTGTAGCTAAAAACATCGGCATGGTCAAGGCAATGAAAGAGAATCTGGGCTGTGAGCTTCTCGTTCCCAAAGACCCGCTCATAACTGGAGCTATGGGCGCCGCCATACTGGCAAAGGAACATGCAATGGAGGCGATAGCTAAAGGTGAACCTGTCCCAACTAAGCCACGCCGTCTGGAAAAAGCCACCTTTTTTCACTAAGCTATGTTAATCTCGAAGTGTCCCCTCTCCCTCGACGGGAGAGGACTAAGGTGAGGGTGAAAAATTTAATGACCTGGTTTATGGGCATAGACATCGGCTCAGTATACAGCAAAGGAGTCCTGACTAAAGATTCCGAGCTTGTCGCTTCCTGTGTGATTCTTTCTGGAGCCAATTACCGAGTAGCCGCCGAGACAATAAGGCACGAGCTTCTGAAGCAGGTTAACCTGTCTCAGGATGATATAACCAATATTGTGGCCACAGGCTCAGGTGCCGCCAATGTCCATTTCGCCGGCCGCAAGGCAAGTGACATAATCTGCACCGCCAGAGGCATAAACAGCATCTTCCCCCGAGTTAAGACAGCGATAGACGTAGCCGGCCAATCCACCAAGGTAATGCGGCTGGACACCCAGGGGATGGTAACAAATTTTGTCGTCAGTGAAAAATGCGCTGCTGGCAGCGGCCGGTTTATTGAAGTTATCGCCAACGTGCTGCGGATAGATTTGAATGACTTTGGCCCACTCTCCCTTAAGTCTCAGAATCCCATCACCTTCAATACCGGTTGTGCTGTTTTCGGCGAAACAGAGGCCATTACCAGGGTAGCTGAAGGCATCTCCAAAGAGGACATCGCCGCCGGGGTCAATAACGCCTTAGCCACCAAGATTTCCTCATTGGTAAAGAGGGTAAAGCTGGCAGAACCATGTGCTATCTGCGGCGGCGGTGCCCTAAACATCGGCCTCGTCAAAGCGGTAGAACAGGAGCTGAACATCCAGCTGCTGATGCCGCCACAGCCCCAAATCATCGCCGCCCTCGGCGCCGCCATAATCGCCCAAACCTAAGGGGTATGCCTGGAGCATCCGCTCCAGATATGATTGGAGCCGATGCTCCAATCTAACCACTGTAGCGGGGAAGAATACCACATGTAGGGACAGGTCTTTAGACCTGTCCGCAAGGCAACACGAATAAGCGGACAGACCTGAAGGTCTGTCCCTACATGTTCACTGCCTCAACCTCTGGGTACAAAGCGTCTATATCCTGCTGGATTTCCATCGTCTTCTTCAAGGCGGTGATGACCTTGCAGTAATGCCTTATATCATCGGGAGACAGAATTCTGCCCTTTCTTTCTTTAAGCCATTTTTCCGCCACCTGATAGCCGCCGATTTGATATTCCCAAACTTCCTCTTCCACGCCCTCAAAATACTGTGACTTGTTGATGTAAACTCGCTTTTCTCCCTGATTATAGCTCAGCTTATCTACTCTGCAATCGCCGCTTCCCTGCAACCTGGCGATGGGACTATCCAGCCCCGCTGAGTGCATCAGATGTAAGTCAACCAGTCTCTTGCCTAGCGCGCCGATTCTAAGGAACAGGTTATAATCTTTGGCGAAAGGCACTCTGGGGAAATCTATCTTCAAAAATTCGGCATACTTGTTGCGGTAAACGTTGGCATAAAGGACACCGTAGATATAATAGAAGACTGCCTCCGGCGTCGGCTCCTCACCATAAGCTTCGTTCAGAGCTTCAACCAATTTAACATTAACATTCGGTTTCCGCTCGCCCGACTCCAGATGGCTGAACATGTCCCTTCCGTCAGTATCAGGATAGAGATAGAGAGGAAAAAGATAGCTTATTTCTCGTGTGCTATTGGAAACAATACAAGATTCGACTATTTCCTTGCATACAAGGGCATGATAGAATCCAACAGTATTCTGCTGGCGGCAGGTTAAAAGCCCCACATTCTCCTGCATCATGTGGCGCATGACTTCTTTGCGCGAGCGCTCAATAACCTCGTCGTGATAGAAAATCCAGCGCACATCAAAGGGACGATAGAGGATTCTTGTTACTGCTTTCTCCCAATCTTTATCTTTACTAACCTTCTCACGAACGTCAGATACTTTCCAGCCTACTTTATCCTTCAACCTAAAAGCCTGTCGAACAACATCATCTGACAAGGTTTTGTCTCTAAAAGTCCTTATCCGTCTTTTCAATGCCTCTTGTTCGAAATCAATAACGAAGTCATCTCTCGCAGTCACCACGCCAACGCTGTTCACCGGGAATATACCTGTTATCCTCGGATATTTGCTGTAACTATCCAGCAGTTTCTCATCCCTGGGGACAAACAGATAAAATTCGGATTTTGGCTTAATTTCCTGCCACTTTGCTGTTTTAACGTCATTTCCCAGAAGCCATCTTTCCTTGACTTCCCGCAACCCCCAGCGCTCAGAGTGGAACACCTTTTTCTCCAGCCCCTTCTTTTTAACAAACAGTGCTATGGCGACCCCCTGCTGGATGTCAAAGACGTTCTCGTCCTTGGAGCCATCGGGGCATCTCTCTTTCTTCAGGCTGTTGCCGTGCAAATCGAGCAGGTAAATCTCATCGAAGCTCTGCATCAAAGACTGCCTCATGCCGCGGAAAGTGGGGTTGTCCAGATAGCTGTGGTTGGTGATGAAGCCTAAAACGCCTTCGCCGGCAGAATCAATCTTCCACTGGGCAAAACGGATGAACTTGACATAGTCATCCTGAAGCCACTTGGGATTTTTCTCGCCCAAAGGCTTGCCATCAACCTTGTAATAGGCTTTGATTTCTTTGGAAATCCACTCACCGACATTCGCTGAATGACCGGAATATGGTGGATTGCCCAGGATAACAAGGATAGGTGTCTCCTTCTTGACCCTACCGGCAAGGTGCGATTCCTCAGCCAATGATGACATGCCGGGGAGCGCCGTCTGTTGCAATTCCTCCATCTCCAGCGTATTGGTGAGATACAGCTTGAAACGCTCGTCTTTTTGCAGCCTATAGCCCAATTCTTCCAGCAGAAATGACATCTTCAAGTGTCCCACAGCGTAAGGAGCCATCATCAGCTCAAAGGCATAGAAGTCTCTCAGGATATGTTCTTCGATGAACTTGTGTTTGCCGCCTTCGCCATATTTATTGATAAATTCCTGAACTGCCAGCTTGCTGGCTTCAGCCAAGAAGGTCAACGTGCCCGCCGCCGGGTCAAGCACGGTGACCGAACCGGAAGCCAGCCCATCTGCCCTGCCAAATCGCTCTTTGAGTAGCATGTTCACCGAGCGGACAATATAGGAGACCACCGCCTCTGGCGTATAGTAAACGCCTCTCCTTTCCCTCTCTTTAGGGTCATATTCCGCCAGAAACGTCTCGTAAAAATGTACAATGGGGTCGCTGCCTCTGCCCTCGTGATAGAACTGGTGTAGTATCTTATTGACGTCAGCCACTGCCAGAACTTCAGATATATCGTCCACAATCCATTCTATCTGCGGAGGCACTTTTCCCCAAGATATAAAATGGAAAACATCCCGTAGAATGCCTATGGTCTCTGGAATGTAATCGTAAGCCAGCTTGCGGTTAAAGCCGTTTTGGCATCTGGTGCGGGCGGCAAAAAGCCCGTAGGTAATCGTCTGAGCATATAAATCGGCGAAGGCTTCTTTGGTTAAGCCGCCAATGAGGTATTTTTGAAATGCTTCATAGAAGCCGAGGATAAAGCCTGTCCCTTTCTCCTCCTCCTCACGCAGTTCCTCTATAACCACCTGCTCCTTCAAGAACTTTGTCCTCTTTGCCAGTTCCACAGCTAATGACTTCGCTGAATATGTTTTGGGTAAGGAGAAGGCAAAAAACTGCTCCAGGAGCTTCGAGAACTTATCCTGATTTTCAATCGGCGGGATGGTTCTCAGTTGATGCAGAACAAAAGGCCTGGCAATCGATACTCTCTCAGCCAACTGACCATTACGGTAGCGCCTGAACTCAAAGAAGTTGGTTAAAATGAGATTTGGAAATATGCTCCTATAGCGTTTTAGCTGGTCGGTGGTCTCGATATAGTCGAGGTTTTCTACGGTTGGCGGTTTCGCCTCGATATAGCCGACGATGCTCTGTTTACCATCCCAGACTCTGAAATCGGGATTGCCGGCTTCGGTCCTTTTGGGCAACGTAGTAACTGAGATATACTTCTTGTCAACTGAGCCGGCGAATTGTTCGAGGAGTCCAACTAAGCTTTGATAATAGCTTGGCTCGGTGGCATCGCCTTTCCTCCCGGTTTCATATATGCTTTTAATATATGACTCCAGCACCTTTTATCCCCAATCATCGCTACTCTATCTGCTATTATATACCAAACCATAACCAAAATGTGCATTCCGTATTTCACGTAGTACATAATTGCTGGACTCAGGCCCACCAGAACCCCACCGCCAGGCGACCCTGAAGGGTCGCAACTACACTGGTGAGTCAATGATTGGAGCCGATGTTCCAATCTACCCACTGTAGTGGGAAGAAGTGCTACATGTAGGGACAGGGCTTTAGACCTGTCCACAAGGCAACACGAATAAGCGGACAGACCTGAAGGTCTGTCCCTACAAGTTCACTAAAGCCTCGCCGCTACATATGCTTATTTCTACCCAACCAATGTAGCTGCGACCCTTCAGGGTCGCGGGCAGTCGTCATGACATCGACGGAATGTGCTAGAATAGTCGTAGGTTACGCAGACGGAGGGCAATGGTGAGATTAGTTTTCGGGATTTGGCTTAGTATTCTGGTGTTTGGCTTATTTATTATAGACTCCACAGTTGCACCAAACTATGCTATTGCCTCGAATTCCTGCGCAAATGAAGCTATTCCTATAGCCACAAATACCACTTTATTTAATGAAGAAACCACTCAGAGTAAAATCGCCTTCCAAGCATCATCACTTTCCCTGTCACTCAGGACTGACAAGCCGGTATATTTGACCGGCGAGACTATAGCCATCACCGTCAGCACTAGTGCCAGCAACACCTATGTTCGCGTGACAGCTCAGCTTCCCAGCGGCTACCAGGAAAGAATCGCGGAGTTTACCACAAGCGGAACCTATACATATTCGTGGTCAGCACCGCCAACACCGGGACAGGTGAGACTGATGTGCCAAGGCGAAGCTACAATTATGGTAATGAGCACTTGCTATAAGATGGTATGCGTTGACAAAGATTGTTGGTACGAGACTTACCCCTGTCTTCAGCCACAGAGAGTCACAGGCAATGCATCTTATGACATCCGCATTTTCAGCCGCGTGACATCTTTATCAGGCCAAGTAATTGATACCAATCAACAGCCAGTCCCCGGAGCCTCTGTCTATCTGTCCAGCACCAACCAGAGCACAACCACAAACAGTGATGGTTCCTATGAATTCCGTTCCTACGAGCTTAGCAACAATTACAACTTGGTCAACCAGATACCCACGGTTACAGAAACAGTGTCCGTCAAGGCAGTTGCCTGTGAACTGCAGCCAGGAAAAATTTTACAGGTGCAGGCTGAGCGTGGCGCTTCTGGCATTAACTTTACTTTGAATCGTTGTTTTTATCCCGCAAATATCGACCTTTCCGAATTCACCTTTAACTCTTTCCCAGGCTGGAAAGAAGCCGAGCAATATTCCACGTGGCAGAATATTCTGGGGGTCACTGTTGATGAGCCACCCCAACTGAGAAAACTGTCTTTTGGAACTAAAGAATTATCCCCACTATCGTTCGATATTGGCAACAAAAAGCTATTTCTGGTCACCCAACCCCAAATCGGCCGCTACTTCCTGGAACTCGAAGGCGAGCAGAATGCTGCATATACAGTTGGCGCGGCTGCTACCCTGAACAACAGATACCTCGAGCCAGAGATTGTAAACGGGATGATGGAAGCCAAAAATGCTCAGCGCCTTAGACTCATGCTCAAACAGGACGGGATAGAACTCAAGAGCATCAAGCCGTTTCCCTTACTTCTCCTGATTATTCCAGCGGTTGTCGGGCTTGTTGGTGGCCTCCTAGCTGCCTACTTGAGCACCGGCGGGCGATTAGGCGGTCTACAAAAAGCGTTTGCTGGCATCAAATGGCCAAAAGGAAAACTGCCAAAGATAGAAAGGATACCTGAGGGGAAAGCCAGGAAAAGGGGAAGGGTAGAGAAAGGCAGAACAAAGACAAGAGGAAAGGCGAACAAAGGGGCGGAGGCAAAGGCTGATGAACGGAAGCAGCCATAAGGCGAACCTCAAGGTCTGGGGAAGCCCTGAAGATAATAAGGTTGTTATCTATATTGACAAGCGAGCCTATGACGCTATTCACCGCCATGGGACAGCCAACACTAAACGAGAGGTAGTCGGTATCCTCCTGGGCAATGTCTCCGAAGACAGCACCGGCAAATATCGGGTTGATATTGTCGGCACAGTTAAGTCTGAATCAGCTCCCGGGAACCAAACCCAGGCACAGTTCACCCATCAAGTCTGGCTGGAGCTCGTGGAATCAGCCCAAAGAGAATACCCCAAGGATAAAGTTGTCGGCTGGTACCATACCCATCCCAGATTTGGGGCTTTCTTATCTGATGACGACGTAAATTCGCATAAAATTGCTTTTTCCCATCCCTGGCATGTAGCTGCTGTATGTGACCCTATAAAAGGTGAACTTTGCTTCTTCGGCTGGGACGGCTCAGAGCTAAAAGCAATCAGAGGCTTCTACACCTACGAAGTTCCGGTTAAGAAGCCTGAACTCTTACCTCATCCAGAAAAACTGGTGCCATCGCCAAGCTGGATGCCTGCTTCCCTCATACCTGTTCTAATACTCTTTATGGCGGCGCTTGTCACCATAGTGGTACTTTTGACCAGGTTGCCCAGCAGTCAGAAGGAAAACAGTCAGCTACCTTTTGAGGACTTTCCAGTAGCTGCCTTCTCGTTCTACAATGAGGACAAGGGAGAACTATACCATTATCTCATCCGAGAGAACGGTGAAACCTGGAGTAAAGCAGAGGGTTCCAACAAGTCTGAACCCTGGAAAAAGGGCATTGAATCTGTGCCTATTAAATTGGGGGAGATTACAGAGCAACCTATCACTGAAACACGAAAGGCCGGCAATTCCGTTGGCACCTTAGAAATGCGAGCTGAAGATGAAAAAGGTACTCTCTGGATTCTAATCGCTTATATCACTAATACCGGTGCGCTTGACTGGCAACAACCGAAACCCATCGCAACAACACCAGCAGAAACAAGCACTTCACTTTCCATCACTCCCCAGTATTTGTTCTTCGGTGCCATCGAAGAAGAGTCGATACCCTTACAGATGTCCCTCACCGGCAGCGGCAACCTCTCCTGGCACATCTCATATAAACCAGACTGGACAAAGGTGGACAAGGAATCTGGTGATGGCAATGCCACCATCAATGTTACTGTAGACCGCAGCGGACTCGAGCCGAAAGATTACACAGATAAAATCATCTTTACTTATGACGATGATACCAAGACTAAAGAAGTTCACGCCCATATGACAGTGGCCGCAACGGTGCCAGCAATGCCGATTTTTGTCATTACCTCCATAGAAGAGCAAGACCAAGACAACACAATCAAGAAGGGGGAGGATGTATCAGTTTGGGTACAGAACATAGGTGATGGCTCTGGCACTGTGGAAGTTTCAGTCAATTTTGAAGCAACTCACTGGGATATCATGGAGCAAGAGCGTCAAGCTCAACAAAAAGAGATTGCGCCCGGACAAAAAGAGAAATTCGTATTCAAGCTTATACCTAAGAAATCCGGGCAATGGTTCCCTTTGACCTTCAAGGTCAAGAATTTGATAGCAGGTGAGGAATATGACTACCAAACGGGATTTAAGCAGCCGTAACTCGCCCGTTATTCAGGGTCGCTACGATTCTCTTAAACTCATTTCCTGGTGGCAGCAGAAAAAGGTAGCCAATGCCAGGGTGATGGTGGTTGGCGCTGGTGCTCTGGGGAACGAGGCCTTAAAGAATCTGGCACTGGTCGGCATCGGCCAAATACTCATAGTTGACTTCGATGCCGTTGAGGCTGCCAATCTCACCCGCTCTGTCCTGTTTCACGCTGATGACATCGGTAAGCTGAAGGCCCAGGTAGCGGCCGAGCGACTAAAAGAACTGAACCCTGATGTTAGGGTCACCATTATCTGCGGTGATATAACCACAGATGTCGGTCTCGGCGTCTTCCGCAACATGGATGTAGTCCTGGTTGGTGTGGACAATTTCGCAGCTAGGATTTTTGTCAACCGCGCTTGCTACAAAGTGGGCACACCATGGATTAACGGTGGCATTCAGGAAATGGTCGGGGAATTTCATGTTTATATCCCCGGCGAAGGTGCCTGCTACGAGTGCAATCTTCCAAAGGAAGCCTACAAGGAAATTAAACGCCGCCTCTCCTGCCTGCTACCGATTGAAGAAGTTGAACAGGGAAGAGTGCCCACAACACCCACTATCTCTTCAATCATCGGCGCCCTCCAAGTCCAAGAAGCCTTGAAGCTTATCCATGGAATGAAAGTCACCGGCGGAAGCGGACTTATTTTCAACGGGGTAACCAACGAGTATCTGCCAGCTAGCTTTCCCCAAAACGAGAGATGCCTAAACCATAATCCACTCAAATCCGTTATTACCATTGAGAGGGGGGGTTCCGACATCATCCTCGGTGAGCTGCTGACTATGGCTGAAGAGAAGTTAGGTCCCGGAGCGGTTATCCGGCTTGATTTCGACCTCGTCTTCGGAGCGACCTGTACTTGTGGCTACACGAGCCAGATTCTAAAACGCCTCGATAAATTAGGCTCAGACGAGCTAAGATGTCCCAGTTGCCACAAGCTTATGCAGCCAGAAATGACTTCCACCATCAGCAGGGCCAAACCATGGCTGCTAGACAAGACTCTTTCACAAGCACAAGTACCGCCATTCCATATCATTACAGCGAGCAATAAAACGTCAGTTGTTCACTTTGAACTTGACGAAGACAGAGGCAAAGTATTAAATTTCATATGAATGAAAGGAGGTTAATTATGGAAGAGATAGAGGTAAAACTAGTCCGCCTGTGTCCTAATTGCGGCCCTGTCACCGACTACGATGCTGATTTCAAGTGCAAAGCCTGTAAACAGTACACCAAGGAAGAAGTCATTTCTGGTGAAGTAGGCATAGGCCCGCCGGGACCAGGCATGGAGCGGGAAGAGCGCTTTGAACGGGGGAGGATGTGCCGGGTTCATGGAAAAGAAATAGATATGAATGCCAGGGTATGCCAGTACTGTGGTACAAACATACCTGACAGCCGTGCCTCAGAGAACACCATTACGGCTCTGGCTGCCATCGGCGGCATTTTCGGACTGCATGGCCTCGGACATATAACTTTGGGTAGAATCGTCATCGGTTTTCTTGCTCTCTTTGCCGGATTGGCTCTTATTGGTGGCTTAATAGCATGTGCTGTCATGTACTACTATTATCTGGAACCAACCTACATCGCTTTGATGGCCATATTAGCTATTGCCTACGTCTTCCTGTTTGTATGGCAGGTTATGGATGCCAATGCCAGCGTTCGTAAATATAATCAAGCTTATCAGAGTCATGCCATAAGATAAGCTGAGGCGGAGTAAGAAATCCGTGACAATAGTTTTCGTCCTAGCCCTGTGTATAGCCGGTTTTCTTGTTGGTTTCTTGGCCCTGTACACAATGCGCCGACGGTTAGGTGCGAGCAAACAGACAACTTGGGAGACAAACGGAAATATGAAGCAAGCAGCTTGTCTCTGGTGTGGCAAGAAAGGATACAGCGAGGCAAACCCTTCTTTCACCTGTCCCAAGTGCGGCACAGTACATCATCTATCATGCTGGGAGGAGTACGGAGGCTGCACCACCTGGGAGTGCCCTCTAGCACCAACCGAAGAAATCGCAAAAGTTGCCTGACAGTTTAACTAGTAAAACAAAAAGGAAGGAGGTGGTTTAAATGAGAATATATATCTGGGACTTCACCCATGACCGCTACTACCCAGCGCTGGTCTCAGAACGCGTCACGGTTGGGAAGCTACTATCGCAGATCACACCGCAAATAGTTAAAGAGCGTGGACCCGGAAGACAAATAGTCGCCTATCTGCAGAGGACAGGTGAACAGTTATTCCGCAATCCTCAGGGACGCTATATAAGAAGAGGTGGAGTCTCATCTTACAGGACACTTCATCCCTGGCAGACATTAGCCTCAGTCGGCGTAGTGGAAAATGAAATCCTGGTTCTGTGCTATTTCATACAGCCGGGTGCAAAAGCCACCGATTTGCAAAAGCGGCTGGCCCAAGAGCACCGCTGGCTCAATGATTTAGCCGCTAATTCTGACCTCATCGAAGTGGAACCCAAAGAGGGCAGTCCACCCACAAAATACCTGGTCACCTTCAAATGTAGAGGCATGATGCTCCGCCCGAATAATGGAAAGCCATGTCTGACAGCAAACCATGTCATGGAGATTTACTTGCCCGCCGGGATACCAGGCTATCCTAATGAAGCACCTTATGTCACCTGCCTCACGCCCCATTTTCATCCCAATATCAGCCAGGAAAACAACATGGTTTGCATCGGTATAGAACGAGACTGGGAAAGCTCCCTAGATATCGCCTGGCTAGTCACACACCTAGCAGACATGATTACCTACCGCGTCTATGGATTCGAAAAGCCTTACAATAAAGAGGCGGTGAAATGGGCCAAAGCCAATGAGGCAAAACTCCCGCTAGACAATCGCCCGCTTTTCAAAGAAGAGGTGGCAGTAGCTGTCGTTTCCAAAGAGGACGAAGGAGAGGTCTCCTTTGAGAAACCCGTTGCGGTGGCAAAAAGTGCTGCCAAGTCGCCTCCGCCACTAAAGACAAAGCAGCCAACAAGGGCTAAGGCTGCAGTAGCTGCTCCATCCAAATCGGGCAAAGTGGCACTAGCCTCCATAAAACCAGCCAGGGCAACAAAAACTAAACTGCCTGAAAGAAGTACCAAACGCAGCAAACGAAAATAGGCCATAAGCCATTCTTATGACCTAGATAAAAATGAAATAAGGAAAGGAGAGAAAAATGAAAATAAATAGGCGAGTTCTCTATATTTTACTTCCAATAGCTGTTTTAGCCTTGCTCGGAGCGGTTTTCGCCGGCTCTGCCTGTGTCCCACCGGGGACGATGCCCCCTGCATGCCAGCAATGGTATGAGAAGGGGAAGCAAGAAGGCTACGACAAGGGTTACAAGGAAGGTTATGATAGAGGTAAGACGGACGGTAGAGAGTCTGGCTACAGCGAAGGTTATACCAAAGGCTTGGAGGAGGGCAAAAACTTATGTCCCGCGTGTCCACAATGCCCAGAATGTCCAAAATATCCGTACTACTACCCGTACTCCGGATACCAATACTATTACTGGTATCCATACTATTATCGCGAGTATCCATACAGAAGCCACCGAGATAGATGGAGGGAATGACTGCAAATAAAGATTCTGCACTCAATGTCCAACCTGTTCACTCTGTCCGTAGTCAAATGCTTCTAGCCCTGAATGAATAGCAATGGCCGTAGCCTGTCAGCCGGCCCGACATACATAGACAGGAGTTAGGCATTGGCGGACAACTTGGCATTTTGTCTGGAAAGCGATACAATCAGAATGCGCAGTGCTCGCCCATTGTCACAACATATTTGATTATCTAAATCATTCATAAAGGAGGAGAAAATGTTAGAGGTGTTTTTAACCGAAGAACAGAAGAGGTTCAAGCAGGAGGTACAGGACTTTGTTAAGAGCGTACCCCGACAGCTCATTCTGGATATGGATGCCGACAAAATCAAGTTTCCCTACGAGTTCGTCAGGGATGCTGGGAGGAGAAATCTACTTGGCATCCGGTTCCCCAAGAAATACGGTGGCAGAGACCTTAAATGGGTGGACGAAATCCTGTACATAGGGGAGATAAATAAACTTGGCGTGCCTTTTGCTTGCCTCTGTTCAGTCACCTCCATCGTCGGCGAGGCCCTGAATCTTTTCGGAGCCGAGGCACAAAAAGAGAAATACCTCAAACCGTTGATAGCCGGCACACAATGGGCCGGCGAGGCACTCACTGAGCCCAGAGGCGGCTCTGATTTCTTCGGCGCCACCACTGTGGCTCGAAAAAAGGGCAACATCTATTACCTCACCGGGCAGAAACGCTTCACTGTTGGTGCTGAGGGTGCCGATTTCTTTCTGGTATATGCAGTTACTAATCCCGGCGCTGGCCGTGACTCGCTCAGTGCCTTCATCGTTGAGAGAGATATGGGCGTTGAGGTTAAACACGTCTACGGTCTAATGGGGAGCCGGGGCACAGGCACAGGCAGATTGGTCTTCCGCGATGTGCCAGTACCGGAGGAGAATTTACTCGGGAAAGAAAATGATGGAGCGAAGATATTTTACAGGATGATGGTGCCGGAGAGGCTTCTCTCTGGCGGAGTGGGCGGCTCACGGGCTATTCTGGAAGTGGCTGCAAGGTATGCCAACAAGAGGAAGGCCTTCGGCATGACCATAAGAAACTTCGAGGGAGTCAACTTCAAGATAGCTGATTGCGTGACCAAGCTCGATGCCGTCAGCGCATTTGCCTACGCTGTAGCCAAAACCGTTGATGATGGAGTAGGTACTCCAGGTTACCAAAGGCGACTGGTCTCCGAGTTGAAGAAACTAGCCACCCAAACGTACTGGGAAGTGACAAACGATGCCATGCAGATTCTCGGCGGCATCGGATACACTAATACCTACCCGGTAGAGCGGGCGCTAAGAGAAGCCAGGCTGGCCATGATATGGACCGGGACTAACGAAGTCATGAATTTAATCATACAGCACGAGTATTACAAGGAAATCCTGGCTAAAGGCATTGAGGGCAGAGATGTTGAAGCCGATGTTGCCCTCACCGAGGAGCAGCTTGCCGAGGAAAGGATTTACGAATCAGAACCTATACCTGCAGCTACGTAAATCCTAAATAACAAACTACAAACCCCAAACAAACTCAAAATTCGAATTCTTCAAATTCGAAACAGTGGGTATTTCGGTCATTCCACTTTATGTCGTTCTGAGGGAGTCCCGATTTTATCCCGATTTATCGGGAAGAATCTCGGCTTGGGATGGGTTCCAGAAAGAGCCTCAAGGAGATTCTTCGCCGCCCTCAGAATGAGGGTTTGGAAATTGAGATTTATGATTCCCCTGAAGAAGATATAGCACCGAGGCTTCAGCCCCACCCAAATTACCACCCAAGCGAACTTAAAAGGTCGCAACTACATTGGTGGGTAATCAGGCAACGGGTCACACCACATCCTTGACACGCTAATCCCTCCATGATATTATATGCGTAGATGCGAATATAGTGATGGAGTTTGAAGATGAGAGAACTGGTTAAAGCCTTCAAGGCCCTTTCCGACGAGACCAGAATCAGGATTTTGAACCTGCTGCTGGAGCGGGAGTGCTGCGTCTGTGAGGTGATGCAGGTGCTCAATATCTCTGAGCCACGTGCCTCCAGAAACCTGAGCGCCCTGTACGATGCCGGCTTCCTGAAGCTCAGGCGCCTCGGGCTCTGGGCACTATATTCCATAGATAAAGAAGGCTTGAAAGAACACTATGCAGACTTGGTCGAGGCTGTCAACAAGGCGCTCGAGGGAAATGAAACAGCCCTGCAAGACAGACAAAGGCTGAAGAAGGCCCAAAGAATAGGGCCCGGTTGTGTAGTTGGAACATCTCAATAAGCTCTTTTTGAGAGCGTTCAATGACTCAAACTGTCATTGCGAGCGAAGCGTGGCAATCTCGGGGATTGCTTCGGGGCTTATGCCCCTCGCAATGGCAAATAATTAACCTTCTTTCTCACCCATCGTATATGCACATTTAAGAATTCAAGTAAGGAGCGGAGCCTAGAAAATGGTGGTGTTTCCATCGAAAGAATGGGTTGAGGCAGTATTGGAAGCCGCAAAGCAGAATGAGAACAAAGAGGCAGCAAAGGGTTGGCACGGTGATTTTCTGTGTACAGTCGAGGGCGATGAAGAACTCAGTAGAGAGTTGAACAGGAAAGAAGTCGTGGCAGGTCTTACGAGCTTGATGGGTATACTGCCTCCGAAGACACGAGAAAAGTATAAGAATACACCCACAGGCAGGATTCTTGAAAGCCTGGGTATTCCATTAGACGCCTCTATTAAAGAGTTGAACATTGATGAAGTATTGAATAAAGCCTCAAAGTTATCTACGAATGAGATGAGAGATATACGGATGCACATCTGGGCAGATTTCCGGGATGGTGTTCTCAGAGACCTGATGCCTGTAGCACCAGGCGAGCATGAAGACGCAATTTTTAAGCTTTCGGGAAATTACAGCACCTGGAAGATGATAGCTTCAGGCAAGCAGGATGTTATTAAGTCAAGAATAACCGGCAAGTTGAAGCTCGAGGTCGCTTTAAAGCGTGAGGTCGCTTTATCATATGTGATGCTACGCATGAAACCGGTGGTAACTTCTGTAACTGAAGTATTTACCGAGGTCCCGGTCTGCTAGCAGCATGATTTAGGAGCCTGGCTAACATTAGGAGGCAATAAATGGAACTCGCTTTACAGATAATTATGGGTGGGCTTAATGCCCTTAAAGATTATATAGCCCTTCACGTGCTAACCTGCCTTGTTCCTGCCTTTCTGCTAGCTGGTGGAATAGTGACCTTCATCTCACGAGAAGCCATTATTGGCTATCTTGGTGCTGCCGCCCGAAAGCTGTCATCCTTCGGCATCGCCGCTGGTGGCAGTTTCTTTGTGGCAGCTTGCTCCTGCACAGTCATCCCAGTATCAAGCGGTATCTATTACGGTGGCGCTGGCATCGGTGCTGCTTTTATATTGCTCTGGGTTGCTCCGGCGGCTAATATACTGGCTCTGGTCTATACGGGGCAAATACTGGGCGCGCAGATGGTTACAGCCAGGCTGGCAAGTGCCCTGCTTATGTCCTTCGCTGTCGGTTTTGTCATGGCCTATGCCTTTTACCGCGAAGAGAAAAATCGAGTTTCTAGCATTCAAATGAGCGGTGGGCCGTTGATGACCAAGAAGGCCACAGTCCTGCTCCTTTTACTAGTAGTCTGGTTGCTGGCACCTAATTACATAGTGTCGAAAGGGCCATACTGGCAGAAGGTTATTGTCTGGGCAGTGGGGTTGGTAGTGGTAGCAATTTATGCCTGGAGGACTATCGAGGCAGATAAGCTGAAAGCCTGGCTCAAGGAGACATGGTGGTTTGTGCGTATAATCTTCCCGTTGCTATTAGCTGGAGTTTTCATTGTAGGAATTATCGGCGCTCTGCTGCCACAGCAATGGGTTGAGACGTGGCTCGGCGGGTCTGGCTTGCGGCAATCATTTCTAGCCACCATGATTGGAGCCGTTACTTACTTTGCCACCATGACTGAAGCGCCTTTCGTGGATACTTTGATGAATTTGGGCATGGGCAAAGGTCCAGCACTGGCTTTATTACTCACCGGTCCGGGAATCAGCCTGCCTAATTGGCTGGCCATCGCCAGGGTCTTTGGAGCAAAGAAGGCACTCGTTTACATTCCGACGATTATTATCCTAGGTACGCTGGTGGGTTGGATAGCTGGAGTATTCTTACATTAACCAGCGAGTTAGATAACTAGAAAGGTAACATGGCAGAAGAAAAACACTGGGAAGAAGGTATGAAGACCCACGAGAACCTAATATTTTCCTGTTTTGGTGGTCTGTCCAACACGGGCATAACCAGCGCTCTAGCCAGCATGGAGGCTGTCAAGGAGCTTGGACTGGAAAAAGTGGCTATTGGTTGTCTGGGGGCGCTACCGCTCGGGGTTAAACCAGTTATTGGCAAGACCAGAGCGGCAAAAAACGTCATTACCGTGGATGGCTGTCCTTTTGAGTGTGCCAGGAAGACCGTTGAGCAGTCCGGGTTCACGCCAACCAAAAGTATTGTCCTGGTCAGAGACATAGGGATGAAGAAAAAAGCCCTGCACGAAGACATCGGCGGCGACATTAAGACACTTATGGACTATATTTCAGATGATGAGGTACAAAAGACAAAAGAGCTTATCGTAAAAGCTATTATGGAAACATAAAAGGAGGTTAAGAAATGAACATAAAAATTCTGGGCACCGGATGTGCCAAGTGCCATCAGCTAGAAAAGACTGTTGAAGAGGCGGTAAAGGAACTCGACATTGATGCCACCATAGAGGAGGTCAAGGACATCAAAAAGTTTATAGATTACAAGGTCATGATGACTCCCGGGCTGGTAGTCAATGAGCAGGTGGTGAGCAGTGGCAAGGTGCCTTCGAAAGCAGAGGTCACACAGCTAATTATAAATGCCATGGCTATGGAAGAGCAGAAAAAGGGCTCTTAAGGTTCACAGGTCTGCCCAAAGATATCTTGCATAGCCTTATACCAACCTTTGTTGAGTTAAAGTAAATTCGTAATAAGAGGAGGTTCAGGAATAACATGCGCATACCATTTAAGGCCAAGATGCATGTGCTTCTGTTTTGCATCTTGGCAGTGGGGCTGGTCTGTGCTTGCACAAGCTCAGCTCCACCAACAACCGCACCACCGAGCCAGCCTGCAGCAATGACTGGGGCAACTAGCGAAAAACCACCGACTTCTCCTGATGTACCGGGGGCAAGTAATATGGTAAAGGTTGTCTATTTCCATCCTCATATCCGCTGTGGTCCTTGCATCTATGTGGAGGTACGGACTCGCGAAAATATCGAAACATATTTCCAAAGCGAGGTTGATAGCGGCAGGCTTACTTATGAGGTTTATGATCTTGGGGACAAGGCTAACGCTGGCATTGCCAACAAGTACAAAGTTGTGGGCTCACAGCTTTTCATAAACGTAGTGAAGAGTGGCGTTGACCAAATTAAACATATAGGAGATGTCTGGATGCCGAAATACCTGAATGACCAAGACGCTTTCGACGAACTGATACAAAAGACTATCAGACAAGCCCTGAAGGACGCGAGTTGATGGATTTTAGCGGCATTGCAGGGAATTCTAACATCCCGGTGCTGTCAGCACTGTTCCTGGGGCTGATAACTGCTATCAGCCCTTGCCCTTTGGCTACCAACATAGCAGCCATAGCATATGTGAGCCGCAAGGTGGCTGACCGTAAGTTCGCCGTGATAACCGGGACGCTCTACACACTGGGACGGATGTTTTCTTATTCGCTTCTTGGCGTTCTCATCATAGTGCTCGGCATGGAAATCCCTGGCGTATCCCTGTTCCTGCAAAGTGTTGGAGAGCGCATTTTAGGCCCTATCCTGATTGTGGTGGGAATCTTGATGTTAATCATCGACAGGATTTCCTTTGGCAAGGGTGGCGGTGTGCTATCAAAGTTAGGCGGTAAGGTTGCTGATTGGGGAATGATTGGGGGATTCCTGCTCGGTGTTTTGTTTGCACTTGCCTTTTGTCCCTATAGCGCCGTCCTGTACTTCGGCGTCCTTATGCCTCTGGCGCTTCAGTCCAAAGAAGGAATATTGCTTCCAGCAATATTCGCTTTTGGCACCGGGCTGCCGGTTTTGATAATTGGCACGCTCCTATCCCTCGGTGTATCCGGAATCACGTCATGGCTAAATGTCATTACTCGTGCCGAACGCATCATTAGGATTGTTGTCGCCGTCATCTTCATCATTGTGGGTGTCTACTATGTCGTACTATTATTTAAATGAGCTTGAAGAATGACTATCAGAAGAACATACTTATGACCTACCTATCTGCACAAGGAAAAGCACAGACATGGTTACGCGGAAAAACACAATCAGCCGAATTTGTCCTCTTGTTTTGGCGCTGCTGGCATTGCTATTGATTTGTGCCTGCCAAAGCAAAAGTGCCGATTCGGAGGACGAGAGCTCTTATCTAGCCTCGATTCCCCTTGAACGCGTGCTAGGCAACGGCAAGCCGACACTGGCCGAATTCGGTTGGAGAAAGTGCATCCCATGCAAGGAAATGCGGCCTATACTGGAGCAACTGGATGTGGAATATAAGGGCAAGATAAACGTGGTAATCATCGAAATCCCCTTCCATGAGGACCTAGCTGCGAAATATGGCATCAGGTTTATGCCCACCCAGATTTTTTTCGATAGCAACGGTAAAGAGGTTGCTCGCAATGCAGGTTTCCTGCCCAAGGCTCAAATCATTGCCCAGTTAGAACAAATGGGAGTTAGATAAGGAGAGGGTTTTGTCATATTTCAACACAATAAGGTTATAGCAATGTCCGTGAGAAAAATGATTTGCGTTCTTCTATATCTTAGCTTAGCCCCTGGATTGCTTTACGCTTGTGCGACGCCAGTTTCTACAGCACCTGTGGCTTCAGCACAACTGTTGAGGCCATCTGACAAGGTGGAGCTTGTCTATTTTCATCGCTCTCATCGCTGCGAGGCTTGCATTTTCGCTGAGCAACGTATTGGCTACATCGTGAATACGTTCTTCGGGGATGAGCTACAGAGCAGCAAATTGACCTTCGAGGTATATGACCTGGGTGATAAGAAAAGTGCTGCCACTGCCAGTAAGTACGGTGCCATTGGTACACAGTTGTTCATCAATGCCATAGATGACGGCGTTGACCATATCCGACATATCTATGAGATTTGGTATTGGGGCTGCATAGACAATGAAAGTGTCTTTAATGAAACGGTCAAAAACATTATTCAAAAAGCGCTTTACGGCAGGTAGCAATGTGGTGTTGTACACGTGGGATAGAGCGCTTGAATGTGAGGAAATGAAGCATAACATTTTGCCGCTGAACTACCTCGCCATCATAACGATTATGGGTTCCAGTTGTGTCTCTACAGCACCGGATGTCACAGCGATTGGCTTCATTGTATCAGCATCGGTGAACTGGGATGATGACCCTGAGCCGGACGGAGTCGCATTCGCATTAAGACCGCAGGACGCTGACGGTTTTATGGTTAAGGCTGAAGGCAACCTCAGTGCCAGGCTCTGGTCACAGCCAGACCGTTTCGTAGAGAATAAAGGTGAACTAATCCAAGAGTGGAACGACATACGTGTGACACGTAGAGACTATGACAAAAGAGATTTGGCAGCCAGAATACGCTTGGAGTATGCTGATTATAAACCAGCCCCCAGCGAATGTGGCATCTTGGAGGTGACATTCACATTGCCGGGAGGGAAAAGTTTCACATTTTCTGAAAGTAAAATAAGTCTAAATCCACCGCAAGGATGGAGTGAACAACTCGTTCCCGGTTGTTATCCATAAGGCGGTTCGCTGTGATTTGGCTTGCTGAAATGGTCTATCAGGAAGATGAACCACAGACTATGAAATTCAAAGTATAGGAGGCTGATATGTTTGAAAAGATACTGTATCCTACAGATTTTTCCGACGTAGCGAAGAAAGCTCTGGAATACTGTAAAAAGCTGAAAGAGGCAGGAACCAAGAAGGTTATAGTTCTGCACGTCATTGAAATGGACCCCAACGTCGAGAAAATACCAGCAAACATTAAAGAGGTGCTTAAGAAAGAGCTGGAGCAAACAGCAAGTAAGGAAATCGGAGCCATCGCCACCGAACTAAGGAAGACGGGCTTTGATGTCACCGTGCGAATCGAGCTAGGCAGCCCGGTAAAGAAGATATTAAAAGTGGAAGAGGAAGAAAACGTCTCCGCTATAGTCCTTGGCTCACATGGGAAGAGCAATATTAAGGAAATACTTATAGGCTCCGTTTCAGAAAATGTGATAAGGAAATCCAGAGTGCCAGTGCTTGTAGTAAAAAGATAGAAGAATAGCAAAACCGAGGGGAAAATGACAGAGGAACATTCAATATCATGAGAGATAATTTATCAATAGCAATGGCGGTGGTCCTGTCCTCCATATTGGTAATATCTGGCTGTGCTACCCCACCTGGTCCCAATGTAGAGGAACAGGCTCCCGATATCCCTGAATCAACCGAGGTGGGTTCCGAAGCAGGGCCCGAAATCGGCAAACTTGCTCCTGATTTCACCCTCGAGACCATCGATGGTCAAAGCGTAACTCTAAGCGATTTTCGCGGCAAGATGGTGATGCTCGTATTCTGGGTAATGGAGTGCAAGGAATGCATCCGCGAATTGTCTCATATACAGGCTTTTTTTGATGAAGAGATAAGTGACAGCCTTGTAGTTCTCACAGTCAATGTCGGGAATGCTATGACCGAGGTGGAGGAGTTTATTGACACCAACAAATACACTTTCCCGGTACTGCTTGACTTAGATGCAGAGGTATGTATAAAGTACCAGCATGGTGCACCCACAACCTTCTTTATCGACGCCAACGGCATCATTCGAGAAGTAAAAGACGAAACTTTCCAGAGCCGAGATGAAATCGAAAGCATACTACAATCTCTTGGGGTTGATTAGGTCTGAAGTACTGGCGTGTAACACCTGTTAACAAGGTGGCTATGTGACAATACATACCAAGTCGGAAGGCAAATTGTTAATATAAGAAGGATGTAAAGTGATATGAACAAGCCGATGAAAGTAAAGATGCATAGTCTCTTGCTCATAATCTCGATAATCGGAGTGCTATGCGCCTGTGGAGGACAGACTTCAGCAACTAGTACACCCACAGACAAGTCTTCGGGTACACCTTCTTCAAGTAAGCAGCTAGGTCCACCGGACAGGGTCGACGTCGTCTATTTCACACAGGGCAAGCCCTGCCACTGCATCGCTGCGGTAGGCGACGCTATTCAAACTACCATGTTCTTCAATTTTCAGGATGAACAGTCCAGCGGTAAACTAAGTTTCCAGGTGGTCGATTTGGATGACCTGAAGAATGCTGTTATAGCCAAAAAATATAACGCAACTCCGTTCATTTTGTATATTCTTGAGGTGAGAGGAGGGTATGAACGGATTATCGATGTGCCGGAAATCTGGTCACCGCGCAGAGAATCTATCGAAGAAATAGTGAAGCGTAAAATCGAGCAAAGTCTGAACGGAGAACTATGATGGATATGCTCAGCATCGCCAAAACTTTGAATATACCACTTCTTTTAGCGCTGCTGGCTACTGCTTGGATTCAATCTAAAACGTCCGGTAAAAATCAACTGCTCAGATTATGAAAAATTTGGTCAAAATTGAACAAATTTATATTGTTTTGCTTCCGCTGATCGTGTTCGGCTTGCTGTCTGCGTGTTCTAACCCAGTGCCAGCAGCCGAGCCAACAGAAAAGTCTCCGGGGCCACCCGACAGGGTTGACATCGTCTACTTCCACCTTGGCGAGGCCTGTCATTGTATGGACCCGATGGGTGATTGTATCCATGCCACCATATTTTTAAACTTCCAAGAAGAATTGCATAGCGGCAGGCTGACCTTCCAAAGGCTGAAGCTAGATGACAAGAACAATGCCGCTATTGATGAAAAATACAATGCGGCTCCATTCACCTTATTTATCAACATAGTGACAGGCAATACTGAGCACATTATCGCTGTACCGGAAATTTTGTCAGTTAGATATGACAGAGAGGCCCTTGAAGAATTGGTTAAAACTAAAATTGAGAAAAGCCTTAATGGGATAGATGAAGATTTTGAAAAATAAAACAGTAGTGCGACCCCTTATCCCGACTAGTCGGAATTTAGGGTCGCCCGGTGTGGTTGGGCGAGGCTAAAGCCTCGCACTACATTAGTAAACAATCTATGCAATCCTGATTTTCTAAAGACAGGAAAGTGAGGTAAACTTTAGGGTTGTAGGTATTATGGCAAGGAAAAAAGTTAAAAAGGCCGGGAAAACCAGGGGTAGAATAAATCTGGTCGCTAGCATACTCATCGGGCTAACCCTGCTGGTATCGGGGACAGGCAAAATACTTGGCATAGAAGAGACGCCGGCCCAAGTTGTTGATTTCATAAGCAACTTCCTCCCCAGCATCTTCATAACCCCAGCCACCATCTATTTTCTTTTTGATGTCTTTGTACCTGTTGTCATTCCCTGGGTAGAAGTCATCTTAGGAGCTTGTCTACTCATCGGGTTTTTGCCTCGGCTTATGGCTGTTCTCTACCTTCCGCTTCTAGCGGCATTTATGGGGACAAACCTATGGTCAATTATGCAGGGAGGATATACCACCTGTGCTAGTTGCTTCGGCATCTGGGAACAGTACTTCGGCTCGCTCACACCTACTCAGTCTCTAATCTACGACCTCGTCCTTTTAGCTCTCGCCATTGTGATAATAATCTTCCAACCGCGTGGTTTCCTTTCCAGCAGGGAGTGGCTGGCAAAAAGAAGGAAGTTTGATGCGGCGACGCTAAAGCCTAAAATACGCGCCTTCAGCAGGCAGTTACAGAAGTTGGGGGCAAAAACTATGGTGTACCTCAACCTGACCCTGAAAAAGGCTAAAGAGCATCCTCGCATCGCACTTGCTACAGGAGTTTGTCTTCTTGTCCTGATTGCCTGCGGTATCACCTTAGTATCCATCAGTCCTGCTATCCCAAAGAATGGTGCCAGAGTGGAGGTTCCGGTGGTCTCTGACACATCGGTTTCAGAGCTGTCTGAGACGAGTGCTGCCATTTCCTGGATGACAGACAGGCCGACCATCAGCAGCATTGAAATTTATTCAGAGGACGGCACTTTCATCATCACCATCACTGACAAGAAACCGGCTACTACGCATAGACTGCTCGTTGCCGGGCTTACCAGTGGTACAAACTATTACTTCAGGATTCTATCTGAGGATAAGCAGGCGATATCCGGAGAACATTCCTTCTCAACGCTAGCTGAAGTTATCAGCCCACTCACGATTTCTGATGTCGAAGTATCATACGTAACTAACACCGACGCTACTATAACCTGGGTGACCAACAGACCAGCCACCAGCGAAGTCCAATATTGGGACCCAATCTCTATAGACCGATTGACCGTCTCAAGCGACGAATTTAACACCAACCACGCCATAAATTTAACCTCGCTAAAAGCTGGTGCTATCTACCACTACCAAATAAAGTCAACAGATGCAGAGGGAGACCACGCAACATCGTCACGTCTTGCCATGAGCCCTCTCATAGGAAAACCGGCGCCCGGTTTTACGCTTAACTCCCTTGATGGCAGGACCATAACATTGAGCGATTATCGCGGGAAATGGGTAATGCTGGACTTCTGGATATGGACCTGCTCAGCCTGCAGAGCAAAGTTACCTCTAATTCAGGAGGTTTATACCAGAATACCAAAGGGGAAACTAGCAATACTCGGTATCCACTACCTAGGGAGAGAATCAATAATTCGCACCTATGTCAAGGGTGAAAATTTGGCTTTTCCTGTCCTTCTCGATTCAGAATCAGTAGTCTGTGACCTCTACAATGTGCATGCCTTCCCTACAATTTTCCTTATAGATGGTGATGGAATCATCCGGCTGATAGACCCAGAATTTAGCAGCGCCGAAGAATTGGAGAATATCTTGAACACTATGCTTGATGATACCTGAAATACGTATTACCAAACTGGGGATTAACACAAATGAAAAATGTCCTGTTCGTCTGTGTGGGCAACGCCGGCCGTAGCCAGATGGCAGAGGCTTTCTTTAATCATCTGGCTGGTGAAAAGGCTAAAGCCTCATCGGCAGGAACCGACCCCGCAAATATTATTGACCCAACGGTGGTGCAGGTAATGAAGGAGGTGACCATAGATATCAGCAGCAACCGACCCAAGAAGCTGACTGCGGAGATGTTAAGCCAAGCAGACAAGGTAATCACTATGGGTTGTGGCACCGAAAACATATGTCCTGCCTCTTTTGTGGAGACCGAGGACTGGGAACTGGAAGACCCTAAGAGCCAAAATATCGAGAAAATCAGGAAAATTCGAGACCAAATCAAGACCCGGGTAGAGAAACTGATTAAAGAAATGCAAATCTAAAGGTAGTCTAATGCTTAAAGTCAAGCCTGCAGATGGTTATCCTCCGGAAGAAGGCCGCTATGTCAGGGGGAACGACTATTCCCCGGTGGTCGTGTGTACCATACTAGACACCTTTGATTGGGCGATACCGTCTGAACTGAATGAACTGGTTATGTCTGGTGCCGACACCGGGGCGGCACTTTCCGGAATGCTACAGACAGAGAATATAGGGCTGGAGAAGATAATCTGCAATATCGTGGCTAACCCGAATATCCGTTACATCGTGCTTTGCGGCCGAGAATCAACCGGCCATTTGCCCGGCGAATCGCTCCTGGCACTTAAGCGAAACGGGGTTGATGACACCAAGCGAATTATAGGCTCAACAGCCCTCACCCCATATCTTTCAAATATACCCATAGAGCTGATAGACAGGTTTAACCAGCAAATAGTCACCATCATCAACCTGCTGTGCCAGCCGGGTGAAAGGGATACCAGAGTCCCCGGATTGAATCCAAAAGTGGTACAAGAAGCTGTGCGGAGTTGCTACCAGGAGAATCCGGTGGTATTCATGGACTACACGCTTTATGACATGGGAGCATACCCTGAGCCAGCCATATACCACAAAATCGTATCCAAGCTGGTGCAACCACAATCACACCCTGAGGCTACCCAGCCCGGCAAATCGAAGATGGGTATGGGACTTGCCTTGCACAAGCTCCTGCCCAAGACCGACTGTAAGAAGTGCGGCAAGAAAACCTGCCTCGCCTTTGCCATTGACCTGGCAAAAGGCAAGTCACGACTCGAAGAATGCCCCATGTTACACCAGCCTGAGTTTGCGGGAGACCGCATGGCTTTAGTCAAACTTCTAGAATGAAGTGCAGACAAAGTATGGAAAACGCTGAACCGAAAACTATAGCTGGCAGACTCTCCATAATAGACCGCTTCCTGACGCTCTGGATATTCCTGGCTATGGGCTTCGGAGTCGGCCTCGGTTATTTCGTGCCCGCCGTGGCCGATTTCATCACCTTGTTCCAGATTGATACTACTTCCATACCTATTGCCGTCGGGCTGATTTTAATGATGTACCCGCCACTGGCTAAGGTACGATACGAGGAAATGGGGCCGGTATTTCGTAACTGGCGCGTGCTTGTGTTGTCTCTAGTACAGAACTGGATTATCGGTCCTGTACTAATGTTCTTCCTGGCTATCATTTTCCTCGGTTTTCTGTGGCCATATCCTGAATATATGATGGGGTTGATCATGATAGGTCTGGCGCGTTGTATTGCCATGGTCATAGTCTGGAATGAATTGGCTAAAGGTGACACCGAATATGCTGCTGGGCTGGTGGCTTTCAACTCGATTTTCCAAATAGTCTTTTACTCGGTTTACGCCTACGTCTTCATAACGGTCTTGCCCGGTTGGTTTGGGCTGAAAGGGTCGGTTGTTGATGTGACCATAGGCGAGATAGCAAAAAGCGTATTAATCTACCTTGGTATTCCGTTCTTTGCTGGCATGATTACCAGGTTTGCCATCATTAAAGCGAAGGGGCGCCAGTGGTATGAAACTGCATTCATGCCCAGAATCAGCCCGATAACCTTAGCTGCCTTATTATTTACTATAATTGTTATGTTCTCTCTGAAGGGTGAAATCATTGTCCAACTGCCGCTGGACGTTATCCGCATTGCCATCCCGCTGCTCATATATTTCGTGATAATGTTCATGGTATCCTTCTACATGGGCAAGAAGATAGGGGCTGATTATCCCAAGACGGCGACAATTGCCTTCACCGCTGCCAGCAATAACTTTGAACTGGCTATTGCCGTGGCTATAGCAGTGTTTGGTATCGGCTCAGGGCAGGCTTTTGCTGCCGTTATTGGCCCGCTGGTAGAAGTGCCGGTACTCATCGGCCTGGTAAATGTGGCTATGTACTTCAAACGCAAATTCTTCCAAGTGACGCCTGAAATCGGAGTCGAATAGAGGGCTGCAACAACCAACAAACAGCCAACCCACCTCTTGACAAAACCATATAGAATGGTTTATTATTCGAAATATGTCGAACTTTCGAAATGAAGACGCCGAGCGACTCGCTGGCGCATTCAAAGCGCTGTCAAATCCACACCGCCTGAGCATCTTCATGCGCCTGGCTTCATGCTGCGCCCCTGGAGAGGCGTGTAACACTGACGCTGATATGCGCGAATGTGTAGGAGCAGTCGGCAAAAATCTGAGTCTTTCGCCTTCAACAATCTCTCACCACATCAAAGAACTCCACAGAGCCGGTCTGATTAGACTGAAAAGGCGTGGACAGACCGTAGAGTGCTGGGTTGACCCCGAGACGCTTGATTCGCTGTCTGCATTCTTCAAACCGCCTATCCACGCTTGATTCTTGTGATAAAACCAAAAATTTGCCCGAATAACAGCTTGAATGAGATTGGATATAAAGACCGTAAATAAAAAACCTGTGGGCATAATGCTCTTGCTGGCCTGTATAGCTATGCCGATTTTTCTGTTGGCTTGCCAGCAGTCTCCAAACAACTTCCAAGTGCTATCGCTGGACATTGTGCCACCGAAGGTTATGGTTGGCGAAAAAGCTACCGTTAGAGCTGAGTTAAGAAACGGTAACGCTAGGGTGGAGACGTATAATGTGCCATTGATGGTTAACGGCGTAGCACAGGATAGAAAAGCTGTTACGCTTAGTCCCGGTGCCACCGAGGTAGTAGAATTCTCGCTGGTCAAACACAAGACCGGGGTTTACAAAATCGCCATCGGGGACCGAAACTCGACCTTAGAAGTACAAGCGCCTTTACCAGCGGCTTTTCAAATTTTCGAGCTGGAGGTCGTCCCAACCGCAGTTAACATCGGAGAGAAAGTGGTTATCACTGCCAAAGTAGCAAATACCGGCGGCACTCAAGGCACCTATATTGCCGAGCTGAAGCTAAATGGTCGCACTAACCAAACGGAGAAGGTGATTCTAGCTGCTGGGGCTGAGCATATGCTGGTATTCAAAGTGCCTACGGATTCACCTGGGACTTATACAGTGGCTCTTGGTGAGCTCAGCGGCGAATTTGTGGTAATGGAACCAATCCTGCCACTACAACCAAACAACTCC
>VGNY01000016.1 GCA_016865895.1 Chloroflexota bacterium
CTCTTGAGCCTGCTCTCTATTCAGCCTGCCCTCTTTCACGTCTTCCTCATAGAAGCAATTGAAACATTGGTCAAACCTTATTCCACTGCCCACCTGAGGTAGCTCGATAAAATTAACAATAAGGTGAACAAACCAGTAACACTGCAACGCCTCTTGCAAAGTCCGTGCCGGGTTTTCTGGCACCCAGTCACAAGTATTGGCTATGGCTTCCAGCTCCTGCTTCCTTATTGGGTCATTCTCGGTTTCAGCTAGAGCCCTCGCCAGTTTTGCATATCTCTTAGACCAATTAATCACACCCTCCAAAGCAATGATAGTGCTGTCCAAGAAGTCCTTCTTCTTAACGAAGTCCACGCCATTTATGGTCTCTGTCATATATTCTTTATCAAGCCTTTTCTTTCTCTCCTTGGCTTCTTCAAGAATTTCTCTCAAGCCTGTCTGGAGAATCTTCTCATAGTTTGGTGTGGCACACTCCCAGTTAAAAATCCAGAACATCTCTGCCAATTCTTCTGGGAGATATTTTCGCAGCCGGTGATGTATGGAAAAATCACCCCAGTAGCTGCATATTTCTTTCAACTCCTCTCGACTTTTATCGGTCAACATACTACTGTAAACTGCCCCTGGCGCTGTCTCCCTTACTATCCATTTCCAGGCAAACTCAGGGTAGAAAGAAACAGAGTCCGAATTGGATGCATAATTACCGACAATCAACTCACCCGGCCTGATATAAATGGTCATATTCGCCAAAATATGTGCCAGTGCCTTGGCTCTTCTCAGAGCCATCGGCTCTCCTTCAGTTTGCCTATAGGATTCCGTCAGCAACCTCGCTCTTTCTATGTCCAAAGACCATTTTAAGCCGGGCCTCGTCGCTCTCGCCTCCTCGCTCAATTCCACCAGCGCAATCTGCTGAGCTTTTATCGGCGTATTCACCATAAGCATCTGAGTTCTAGTAGTCATCGTGTCCTCCTCTTACTGTTGATTTGCCCCTGTCGCCAGTGACTGAAACAATTTTCAAACTGCAGTCATGGTCTTCTAATATGAATGACGCCCCAATGGGATCATTATATAACATAGATAATCTCCAAGTCATTAGAAACCAGTACTTGACAACACTGATACAAAATGGTATGTTAACATATGTTACAGTAACACATGCAACTATTTTAGCTATTATATTTTAGCGGTGCAAAAAAGTCAAGTGTTTTAAGACTGTTGGTCTGCATTTTGTTTACGATGAGGAGCGCTGTGGTAAGCAAGTTTGAGGACAAGATAGAGGACCTGGCTAACGAAATCAGAGAGCAAGTCAATCGCTTATCTGTAGACAACTTTATCACATTTCTCCATACGGCCGATATAGTGGAGAGGTATGTGGACATTGAAATGCAGAAGGTTGGGATAAATCGAACACACTTTTCCCTTCTAAATCACTTGATAGTGCTTGGGGGTAGAGCAACACCAACTGAGTTAAGCAAGAGAGTATTTCGCTCCAAGCACGCCATTACAAGAGCTGTTGACACCCTCGTGAAGGAGGGCCTAGTCATAAGGGAGGGGATAGGTGAGGACCGCAGAAACAGAAAGGTTGTAATAACCACAAAAGGACTAGATTTCGTGAGGGAAATGGTTCCCGTAAGAGAGGAAATCGGCTCCAGAATCATATCACCATTGAACGAAACAGAGGCTAAGCAATTAAGTTCTATTTTAAAACGACTCAGGAGGCATATGGTAAGCCTCATGACAGAAACTTAGAAGTATGCTCACAGAGCTGCCGGGGGTCCGGATATCAACTTACCTTCATCATGTCCGGGTACAGGTGAATGCTAGCGTGGCAAAATAGTAAGTCTGATTCCTGCTTTAGGGTACTTAGAATAAGAGATAAAAATCACTACAAAACAAGATTAGATTGAACAGAAAGGAGACAAATTGAGCACAAAAAAGATTTTTCGGACCGAACTCTGTGACATGTTGGGTATTGAGTACCCAATTTTGCTTGCCGGTATGGGAGGATTAGCTGGTGAGGGACACGCAGCACAACCGAAACTCGTTGCCGCCGTATCCAACGCGGGTGGTATGGGTGTTCTAGGAGCTACTGGACTGTCACTAGACGAACTGCGTGCTCAGATTAGAGAAATCAAAAGCCTCACAAACAAACCCTTCGGAGTCGATGTGCTACTTCCTGAAGATATTGTTGCATCACCACCACCGAATATGTCATTAGCGGAGATGAAAAGGAAATTTGTACCGAAACAATACATGGATTTTGTGGAAAGGGTGGCGACAGAATACGGTGTGCCTCTTATAGAAACTGAGCAAGAGCTTGTCTTCACAGTGGAGCATTCCAAGAAGCAGGTAGGCGTCATGCTAGAAGAGAACGTCCCTCTGTATTGTTCAGGCCTTGGGATCCCAGAATGGCTTGTGCCTATGGCTCATGAAGGTGGGATGAGAGTACTCGGGTTGGCTGGCAACGTACGCGCAGCACTACGTCATAAAAAAGCAGGCGCTGACTTTATCGTGGCTCAGGGACATGAAGCAGGAGGTCACACTGGCAGAGTGGGAACATTAGCATTAGTTCCCCAAGTAGTAGATGCAGCGGCACCAACCCCGATTTTGGCTGCTGGAGGAATAGGTGACAGCAGAGGACTTGTCGCCGCTCTAGCACTAGGAGCTGTAGGGGCATGGGTAGGTACCGCCTTTCTCTTTGCCACTGAGGCCAATATCACTGATGTCCATCGGAGGATGATGATAGAAGCCACTGAAGAGGACACCAGAATTAGCAGGGTGTGGACAGGCAAAACTTTACGTCAGATGAAAAACCCAATACAAGAGGCTTTTGATGGGTCGGGGCTGCATCCTTTACCCATGGTGGTACAAGTGCTACTCATGATTGATCTTATCAATAGCCTAGCAAAGGCGAGGAGGCATGACCTTTTATGTGCACCAACAGGACAAATAGTAGGAATGCTCAAGGAGATAAAGCCGGCTAATCAGATTTTGGATGAGATGGTAGATGGAGCAATAAAACTTCTGGGTGAAACCCTACCTGGCAAGGTTACTATAAAAGCATAAACTTGGGTTATTCGGATATAATACCCATAAAGGAGGAATTTAAATGAGCCAGCTTCAGAAGCTATTTGAACCTATGAACATAGGGAAAATGAATCTGAAGAATAGATTAGTAATGCCGGCTATGATGGTTGGCCTGGGCGAAAATGACATGGTGAGCAGCCGGTTCAAAGATTTTTACGCTGAACGGGCGTGTGGCGGCGTGGGTCTTATAGTCATTGGTTTAGCGACCACTATGTATCCTGGTCCCTTTTTCCCGAATGGTATTGGGATATACAAAGATGAATTCATACCCAGTCTTCATGGATTCACCGATTTAATACACAAATGTGGGGCGAAGATAGCCATACAAATATCTGCCCTCGGGATTCTGCCCGGTGAAAATGGCAACTTAGAATTAGTTGGCCCCTCGAATGTTACGGTGGAGCGACATGTCAATGCTCCCAAGCCAAGGCCATTAACAATTGGCGAGATCAGCCAGGTTGTGAAAAGCTACGGAGATGCCGCTCATCGCGCGAGAGAAGCGGAGTTCGATGCGGTCGAGGTTAACGCAATCGCCGGTACAAGCCTTATTAGTCACTTTCTGTCTGGCCATACTAACAAAAGGACTGATATCTATGGGGGCGACATAGAAAAGCGGGTTCAGTTACTTCTTGAGTGTATAGAAAACATCAAACAAAGGGTGGGCAGAGATTATCCGCTTTTGTGCCGTGTTTCTGGAGCCGATTTCATGGATGATGGTAACACGTTGGAAGATACTAAGATAGTTGCTCCGATGATAGAAAAAGCAGGCATCCATGCCATCAACGTTTCTACAGGGTGGCACGAATCACCAGTCCCATTCATACAGATGTCCGTTCCGCAAGCAAACTGGGTCTATCTGGCAGAGGAGGTCAAGAAGGTAGTCAACATCCCAATTATAGGCGGCACCAGAATATCAGACCCTCATTTGGCAGAGCAGATTCTGTCTGATGGGAAAGTTGATTTTATATATCTCGCTCGAGCTCTTATCGCTGACCCTGAGTGGCCAAACAAGGCTAGGGAAAGTCGATTTGATGAAATAAGACAATGCACTGCCTGCTGTACATGTTTTGATAAGGCGATGGAGCAGGATGGTATCACATGTGCAGTCAACGCAAGAGCGGGAAGAGAAGCAGAATACAATGTTGAACTAACTAAGGAGCCCAAGAAAGTATTCATCATTGGTGGTGGTCCGGCAGGAATGGAGGCAGCTAGAGTAGCTGCCATGAGAGGCCATCATGTTACACTTGCTGATAATAAAACCCAACTAGGCGGCCAACTTTTGGTAGCCATTATACCACCTCATAAAGAGGAGCTAGGCAACCTAACTAAATATCTATCACGGCAGATGGATAAGTTAGGAGTGAATGTCAAGCTGGGAAAAGAAGTAAACGGAAAGGCTATTGCAAATGCCAAGCCAGACATCGTGATAATAGCTACTGGAGCGACGCCGATAATCCCTGACATTCCCGGGGCAAAAGGAGAAAATGTTGCTCTAGCGACTGATATTCTCAAAAGTCAAAAAGAGGTTGGGCAGAATGTGCTCATAGTCGGCGGTGGAATGGTAGGTTGTGAGACGGCTGAATTCCTAGCAGTAAGCGGCAGGAAAGTAACTATTCTTGAGATGCTGGGACGAATAGGAGCAGATATAGAACGAGCCAACAGATGGGTAATAATGAAAAGGCTGCGCAGTCTTGGTGTCAAGATGGAGAAAAATGCTAAGGTGGAAGAAATAACAGAGAGTGGCGTGAGAATAATCCGCGATGGGAAGGCTGAATTCTTTGAAGGAGGCAGCATTGTGCTTGCCGTAGGAATGGAGTCAAACCGAAAGCTTGCCCAAGAATTGGAGGGGAGAGTTGCTGAATTGCACCTGGTCGGAGACAGCGCCGCACCAGGCAAGATAGCTCAAGCCATCGAAAACGGTTTTCGAGTGGCACAGATGTTCTAGCCTATTACCAATGAAAACTTGCCGAGGAGAGAAAATGCTTAAAACTGAAAAGGTGCTGCTGAAAATAGAAGATGCAATAGCGATGGTTACTATGAACCGTCCGGAAAAGCTGAATGCTCTCGACAGAGAGATGTGGATGGGACTAGAGGAAGCAGCTAAAGCTATAGAGCACGAACCTAATGTCAGAGTTGCTATTCTCACCGGAGCTGGGCGAGCTTTTTGTGCAGGACTGGACATTAAAGCATTGGCTTCCCCAAATGAAATGTTCACAGGCCTGGCATTTCGTGATGCTTTTGAAGGTGTGCAGTATTTCAGAGGGGTTTTCAGTATGTATGAATCTCTCCCTGTGCCAGCGATAGCAGCGATAAACGGGCCTTGCATAGGTGGAGGCATGGAGATCGCACTGGCCTGTGATATCAGGATTGCTTCCGAAAACGCCGTTTTCTCAATACCTGAAGTAACTTATGGCATTATCCCGGACTGTGGAGGCACCCAACGGTTACCTCGTGTAATCGGCCCTGGCAGAGCCAGAGAACTTATATTCACCGGGCGGAAAATAGACGCTGCTGAGGCTCTCCGCATAGGATTAGTAGACCATGTTTATTCACCTGACCAGCTAATGGTTGAGGCAAGAAAACTGGCTAATGAAATAGCTGCCTTGCCCCCGGCTGCTGTTCAAGCTGCCAAGAGAGCCCTTATTGTAGCTATGTCGTGCGGCCTAGACATAGGATTGAATTACGAGAGCGCTATCTCCAGTAAGTTTTATAAATAAAACCTTGACTCCTCCTAATGCTAAATTTGCCTCAGTTTGTTATGATATGTCACACTATACTTGAAAATGTTCTGCTTCACATAACAAGTCATCTGGGCAGTAAAGACATTTCAGGAGAGGTAGCACGACAGGCAAAAGCATCGCCCAACGCATTGCGAAATTTGCAGAGACATATCTAGCCCCAGATGGCACGGAATATCCTGCCATCAGCTTAAAGGCAGTGCTCTCTATTGCCCACGCAGAGGGAATCTCGGCTATAGAGGTGCAAATCGCATCGTTAAAGCAGGGCATTATTCCCTGGCGTTATCTCCGCAACATAGGCACAATTGGCTTGAATGGGCAGATAAAGTTATTGCAGTCAACTGTGGCTGTTGTTGGAGCAGGTGGATTAGGTGGCACGATAATTGAACTCCTGGCCAGGCAAGGGGTCGGACACATAATAATTATTGACAACGACCGTTTCGCCGAACAGAACTTAAATAGACAGTTAATGTCCACCGAAGAAAACATTGATGAATACAAAGCCATTATCGCCACGAGAAGGGTTAAGGAAATAAACTCAGCAATTACTGTCACTCCGTTTTTGGAAAGGCTTACCAGGGAAAATGCTACCAAGCTACTTAAAGATGCCCAGGTAGTGGTTGATGGGCTGGATAATCTACCGTCACGTTTCGCAGTTGAAGAAGCTTGCCGGGGCCTAGGAATTCCTTATATTTATGGAACAATTGCTGGCTTCAGTGGGCAACTGATGACTATCTTCCCAGAAGATGCGGGACTTATTTCAATTTATGGACCGCCTGATAGTCGACCCGAGCACGGCATAGAGGTAAAATTTGGTAACCCTTCCACCACACCAGCAATGGTTGCAGCCTGGCAGGTTCAGGAGGTAATCAAAATAATCACCGGAATTGGTAAACCTCTACGCAACCATATTCTTATGTTAGATGCCACGGAAGGGGTCACCGACAAAATCAAATTGTAAAGGCAGTAAAATGGCATTAATCACAGTGAGGTTTTATAGCCTCTGGCGCCAATACTTGGACATAGACAGCATCTCTTTAGATGCTGGCGATTTGGAAGAGGCTCTAGCTCAGGTTGAAGAAAAGTTTGGCCCCCGACTTCGAGAACAACTCAAAGCCGATGGAATTCAAGTGGACGGAAAGATACAAGATTATTCGCTTATGCTGCTTAACGGTACCAGCTTACGCAATCTGAAGCAGACAGACTTGAGAGATGGGGACCAATTGCAGATTTTCCCTCCCGCCACTGGTGGATAAGAGCCAAAGTGCTAATGGCTGTTTTGTGGTCAGCTTTATTCTTCTTACTCGGTGCTGCTGCGGGCAACTTCATAAATGTAGCCGCTGATAGGTTTTCTGATGGTAAATCAAGCATTTCACCACCATCTCGTTGCCACGGATGCCAACACAGACTCTCAACTGGGGACTTGTTTCAGATTTCAGCTATTTACTGCTCAAGGTGTGCTGCCGTTATTGCGAGGTAACCATCCCCATACGCTTATTCCGGTATTCCGGGGTAATGACCCGCTTGACTGGTTAAATCTTTTGTGCCATCAGCAACAAGAAAAACTGCTGCCACCTCATCCTTCGCTCTCCTGGTTGACAAGAAGGTCATCTCACAATCTGAGTCATACTAAAGTATGACTTTTTCATCACCGAAAGGGTTGACCTCAGAATCACCCCTTTTCTCTGCACAAAACCAGCCACTCTCACGATTACGGAACGAAGGTTATAAGATAAACTTAGCGTAGGTAGTTATCAGTAGGTAAAACATGCTCAACAAAAAGGCTAAAGAAAAGGCAACTCAAATCAAAGAGCTTCCTATCGCTTTTGGTAGCCACAGTGTAAAACTCACCGGTAAAGTCCTAATGCCAGAAGATGCGGATACTCACGACCCTCTGCCTGGCGCTATTTTATGCCATGGTTTCGGTGCTAGCTCCAAGGCTGTAGAGCCCAGTGCTCGCACTATGGCAAGCCAGGGCATAGCCGCTCTCATCTTCGATTTCCGTGGTCATGGCTCGAGCGAAGGTGTTGTTGATGGGAAAATGGTGGACGACATTGTTGATGCCTGGAGTTTCCTATCACAGCTCCCCGAGATAAATAACAAACGAATAGGTATCATTGGACACAGTCTAGGGGCTATGTCTGCAATCATGGCCACAGAAAGAGTGGGCAATCCTTGTGTCCTGGTTGCTCTGGCTTGCCCACCAGAGGTAAACAGCCAACTCTTAGCGGACGAGCCATTCACAATCGGGCGATGGGGACAAGATAATACCACCATTATTGAATATCCTAAGAACGGAGCTTTTCCTTGGTTGAAGGGTATTGCTGCGCTGTTGTGCAGAGCCTGGATGTACCTGCATGGTTATCGGGTTCGTGTCGACTGGCAAAAATTCTTCGAAGGCTTTCCACTGATGAAAATGTCAGATGTACTTCAAAAGTTGGAGGGCTGCTCTAAACTTTTTGTCTTTTGCGAAGGCGACAGAGTAACGCCTTACCAAAATTCTGCGTTTGTATATGAAGCAGCTTGTGAGCCTAAGACAATGTTCCTGGCTAAAGGAGGCTTCCATACTACACCACTTATGCCCGGGACCCTACGTTCCCAGTGGACAAACTGGGTAGTGACGACTCTGAAGAAGGTCAACTAGTAGTAAATAAGAGGAGAATATGATGCGAGTGCTAATTACAGGTGGAGCCGGCCGATTGGGCACAATAGTTTGTAAAGCTTTTTTGCGAGATGGGTTTCAGGTACGGGTGTTTGACTTAGACACTCCAAATAATCGAAAGAGCGTCAAGCGACTTTGTGCAAATGCAGAAATCCAGTGGGGAGACATAACACAACCTGATTCAGTTCAGAGAGCACTGGACGGAATTGATGCGGTAATCCATATGGCGGGCATCTTGCCGCCGGTAGCATACGAAAAACCTGAACTGGCTGCCAAAGTCAACGTGGGTGGTACCAAAATAATCGTTGACCTATTAAAACAGCAAGGTAGACAAATCCCATTTGTATTTACCTCCTCAGTAGCTGCTTTCGGCCCTACGCCTGATGCTACTGGCCCTATTTGCCCAGAAAAGAGTGTCCCTCGCCCCAAAGGAGCATATGGCGAGACCAAGCTCCAAGCCGAAAATCTCATCAAAGAATCAGGGGTTGACTGTGTAATTTTGCGGCTTACTGCAACCATGTATCTTTCTTTCTCAGTAAGTGACCTAAAGCGAATGTTTACTATCCCTTTGACCAACCGGGTTGAGTATTGCCATCCAAATGACACAGCAGCAGCAATACTTAATGCTATTAAAAATTTCAACGAGGCGAAAGGACATACTCTGGTCATCAGCGGCGGGCCCAAACAAAGAATGCTGTACAAAGATATGGTAGGCGCCATTTTGAGAGTTCTGGGATTACCTCTACCACCAGCTAGCAAGTTCACCAAGGAGCCTTACTATCTAGACTGGTATGACACAACCAAGGCACAGAAACTTCTCAAATTTCAGCGGCATACTTTTGCCGATTACATCAAGGATTACTCTAGGGAGCTAGCCAGACAATTCGGTCCCGGCTTTATACCATTTATGCGCCACTTCGTTAGCCCTATATTTGGAAAGGTCATTGTCCAATTCTTTTGATTTTTTGGACACAATGGCCCGGGCAAGTACACACTACACTCAATGCCTTAGACTTGTAGTATAATAAATGCTGGAGACGGATGGCATGCTCATCCTTCACTGGCTCTCCTTGATTTCTACACCATCCGCAATCCAGGCAAGCTGTGTGGTCTAAAAACGGCGAGCATCGGGGTGTCCTGCATAGCGGAGTAACATGCTCTGGCGCATGGGGCATGACTACTATGGGAGTCAACGTGGTCTTATGTGCCACATCTACTGTTCTGCCATATAGTTTAGCCAGCTCTATAATACACCGTAAACTGCGAAGTACCGGCACTGAAACTAATATTGAGTCAGCATTAGCAAGGGCTGATGTTGTAATGCCTCTACGACTGGAAATAAAACAGCAGCAGAATGGACTACTACCTGCTTTACAGAAATATGTCCGGCTTTCACCAATTGCTGGAGGAAAGAACAAATAATGGCTTACAACCTTCTAATAAGCAGAGGACGTATTCTCGACCCTAGCCAGAGGCTAGATAAAGTCGCTGACCTACTCATCACCGAAGGTAAAATCTCCTGGATTGGAGGCAAAGACAAAGCACCACCCAAACCTGACTTAACCACCATTGATGCCACCGGCCTCATTGTATGCCCGGGGTTCATTGACCTCCACTGCCATCTTCGTGAACCTGGCTTCGAAGATAAGGAAACTATCGCCACTGGCACTAAAGCGGCAGCCAAAGGTGGTTTTACCACAGTCTGTTGCATGCCAAATACAAATCCACCTCTAGACAATCAGGCTTCTATAGATTATGTAAAGAAAACGGCTGAGACTGATGGGGTAGTTCGGGTACTGCCGATAGGCTGTGTTACTAAAGGAAGACAAGGCAAGGAGTTGACCGAGATGAGTGAGCTAGCCAAGCTAGGTGTCATTGGCTTCAGTGACGACGGCAAGCCAGTAACCAGTTCACGAATTATGGCTCTCGCTATGGACTATAGTCAAACCCTGGGGTTGCCAATTATCGACCATTGCGAAGATAAAGAGCTAATCGATGGCGGCTCTATGAACGATGGTTGGGTGTCGGCACGCCTGGGACTTAAAGGTATGCCAAAAGCTGCGGAGGAGATTATAGTTGCCCGTGACATAATATTGGCACAAATGACCGGCGCCAGACTACATATTGCTCATGTTAGCACTGAAGGTTCGGTGGAACTTATTCGCCATGCCAAAGAAAGAGGAATTGCTGTCTCTGCTGAAGTCACTCCACACCATCTGACCTTGACTGAAGAGCGGGTAATGGGTAAAAGAACAGACAAACAGATGACTTACGATACCAACGCTAAAGTCAATCCCCCATTGCGTACAAAGGCAGACATTGCCGCTCTGCTCGAAGGGCTAAATGATGGCACTATTGACATCATTGCCACAGACCATGCTCCTCACACCCTTGTGGACAAGATGTGCGAGTTCGGGCTGGCAGCTTTCGGCATCAGCGGCTTCGAAACAGCATTTGCCAGCTTGCTGAGTCTAGTACATAGCGGAGAACTGGATGTAATGACTCTAATTTCTAAGCTTACCTACGAGCCAGCTAAAGTCATCGGCACCAGATATGGGGAACTGGGAACTTTGAAACCTGGCTGCTGTGCTGATATCACAATTTTCAACCCTGATAACGAATGGACAGTCAGCAGCCGGGACTTTGTCTCTAAGGGTAAAAACACCCCCTTTGATGGCTACCAGTTCAAAGGTAAAGTTATGGCAACTATAGTCGCTGGAAAGATAGTCTACCAAGAGAATTTAGGATAGAAAAAGGAATTCATTGCCAGGAAGATATGCCATCGAGAAAATAATGAATATTAGCTCTGAACCTATTATAATAGGACAAGCCTGTGAATTTGGCTACTCTGGAACACAGGCTTACAAAACTACCATGCAAACATTAAACAGATGTGGAGTAGAAGCAGTTAAACAAATTGAAGCAAGTCTTAGCTAACATTATCTCCAATACTGAACTTATGCCTGATTACCACCTCATCTGCGTTGAAGCACCCGATATTGTTGCCGCAGCGAGCCCAGGCCAATTCATTATGGTGAAATGTGACGAGAAACTTGTGTTGCGTCGTCCTCTGAGTATTCACCGAATAGACAACTCAAATCAGCTCTCTATCCTTTTCGCCGTTGTTGGTAGAGGCACACAATGGCTTTCACAGCATCAGAAAGATGAAAAACTGAACCTGCTTGGACCTTTGGGTAATGGTTTTCACATCGAACAGGCTTCAAGAAACCTGCTGCTGGTAGCTGGCGGAATAGGTGTCACCCCTTTGGTTTTCCTCGCTCAACAAGCACTAAAGCAAGACAAATCAGTAAAGATGCTCCTAGGTGCGCGCACAAAAGACGGGCTTTACCCACGAGAGCGTTTACCTGACAGAATCGAAATCGAAGCCACCACTGAAGACGGCAGCAGCGGTAGAAAAGGTATGGTGAGTGATGTCTTTGTCAATTATATCGATTGGGCTGACCAGATTTATGCCTGTGGCCCAAACGCTATGTATAAGACGATGGCCAACCAGATGCGGCAACAACTTGTGAAGAAACCAGTCCAGATTTCCCTAGAAGTACGAATGGGCTGTGGTCTGGGAGCCTGCTTTGGCTGTAGCATAAAGACAAAACGTGGCATGAAAAAAGTATGCCGGGATGGACCTGTTTTTAATCTGGATGAAGTTCCGTTGTCGGAGGTGAAGATATGACAGTCACAAGCAAAAACATTCGCCTTAGTACCAAGGGAAATTGCGACATGGTCGACATAACCGCAGAAATAGCCAAAGAAATTAGCAATTCCACTATCAATAGCGGTATAGCGACAATTTTCATCGCCGGGTCAACTGCAGGCATAACAACCATTGAGTACGAGAATGGGCTCATTAGCGATTTTAAGTATATGTGGGAGCGAACTGCACCTTTGAATATTCCGTACCAGCATGACCTGAGATGGGGAGACGGAAACGGGCACTCTCACGTGAGAGCTTCGCTCCAGGGCCCTTCACTTGTTGTCCCTTTTGTAAACAAGAAAATGACGCTCGGAACCTGGCAACAGATTGTGGTGGTGGATTTCGACAATCGCCCCAGAACCAGGGAGATTGTCCTTCAACTGCTAGGGGATTGAACACTCTAATCCTCTCAAAAATCGGGAATAGCCAATAACGCCATCTTTATGGCTGTTTTCTGCCTAGCCACGATAAACATTTATTAAAAGCACGGCTATCACTTTTCAATCAAGATGCACAATTTCTCATTGATAAATTGAACTACCAAAGGTAAAATGTTATTTGCCTTCTAATACTTCATCATGTAACTTCATGTTTCGGTGAATGGCTAAATGCGTATATGTTTACTCAGCTATAGAAGCTACCGCTATTCTGGCGGGCAGGGCATTTACCTTCGCTATCTAAGTCGTTCTCTGCGTGACCTTGGTCACGAGGTTGACGTAATATCAGGCCCACCATACCCAGAACTAGACGATGAGGTAAAGCTGATTAGACTGCCCAGCCTCGATTTGTATTCAATGTCATCAATTAAACGATTGTTCATAAACCCAAGCAAATTAAACACCCTTCCCAGCCTAGTCGAATGGCTCGGCACCATTAGTGGTTATTTCTCAGAACCCCTGGCCTTCGGCATGCGGGCGTACAATTTACTTCGCCATAATGAAAAAAGTGCCAAATATGACATTGTGCACGATAACCAGACTTTGGCATATGGTGTGCTCAAAATCCAGGAACTCGGATTCCCGGTTGTCGAGACTATCCACCATCCCATAACCGTTGACCGTGAGCTAGCTATTAAGTCAGCGACCTCCCTAAAAGACAAACTCGGTCTCAGAAGATGGTATTCTTTCATTAACATGCAAGTGAAAGTTGCCCGCCAACTTTCTCACATTATCACAGTTTCCCAAATCGCCAGCAGCCATATCGCTATAGCCTTTGGTATATCCGAACATAAGTTGCGGGTGGTATACAACGGTATAGACACCGAGATTTTCAGTCCCTCGCCTAAAGTCAACCGCCTAGAAAATAGGCTGTTAACGATAAGAAGTGGAAATACACCTGTCAAGGGTTTGACATACTTACTTGAGGCATTGGCATTACTTCATCAGAAGCACAACCTTGAACTAATAGTGGTGGGAAAAGGAGCAGATACGGATATGATACGGAAACTCATTGGCAATCTGAGAATCAGAGATTATGTGAAGTTTATTGCTGAGATAGACACCTCTGAGCTGGTAAACCAGTACAGGTCAGCCAGCATTGTAGTTGCCCCTTCAACATATGAAGGCTTCGGTTTGCCTGTGGCTGAAGCCATGGCTTGTGGGGCTCCAGTAGTTACTACCACTGCCGGGGCTTTGCCTGAAGTGGTAGGAGACGCCGGAATACTGGTGCCCCCGGCCGATGTAAAAGCTCTGGTAGAAGCAATTTCAGCACTCATGGATAACCCAGCTAAACGTAGGCAGTTGAGCGAAATCGGACGAAGGAGAATCGTACAGACATTTAATTGGCGAAATACAGCCAAGCGCACTGTTGATGTCTATAAAGAGGCAATCGAACACCGAAGATATTTGAAATCACAATAGACAGTTTGGACTGATTCAAATCCCAACAGAATTTCATCGTTCCCTCGCTATTTTCTATCCAAACCTATTGATATATCTAGCAAACAAAGGTAAAATGTTCAATGGTTTTTGTATTAACCTGTGGATGCTTGAAACTGATATTGTTTACCAATGTAGCTGCAAGGCTTTAGTAGAAAGTCATTATTTTTACGTGTAGCTCCAAGGTTTCAACCTCGGGGGCTTGACCCTGAAGGGTCAAGACTACATTGGTGAGTTAAGATGTACAGGAATAGGTTGTTGCTAAACACTCTCTCGAAACTTGGGTTTGAAAACAAATGCGTATATGTTTGATGAGCTATAGATGCTATCGCTATTCCGGTGGACAGGGTATTTATGTCCGCTATTTAAGTCGTTCCCTTCACAACCTCGGTCACGAAGTCGACGTAATATCGGGGCCGCCATATCCAGAATTAGACGACGGCGTAAAGTTAATTAAACTGCCGAGTCTTGACCTGTATTCACTACCACAGACACAGCGTTTCTTTATAAGCCCACGAGAACTGAATTCACTGCCTAATATAGTTGAGTGGCTGGGGGTTTGTTGTGGATTTTTCACCGAGCCGTCAACCTTCGGCATGCGTGCCTATAGTTTTCTGCAAAACAACAACCGCTATAAAAAATATGATGTCATCCACGATAACCAAAGTCTGTCCTATGGCATCTTAAAAATAAAGGGGCTCGGTACCCCTGTGGTAACAACCATTCACCATCCCATCCCAATTGACCGAGATTTAGCAATCAAAGCAGCTAAATCTTTATGGCAAAGAATGGGAATACGGAGATGGTATGCCTTTGCAAACATGCAGCTTAAAGTCGCGAAGAGGCTTTCACACTTTATAACTGGTTCGCAAAATTCCTATCGCCAAATCATCGAAATTTTCAAGCTGCCAAAAGACAGCCTAGAAGTTATTTATGATGGAGTTGATAGCTCCGTCTTCACCCAGAGCTCTGATGTCAGGCGTCTGGAAAACCGCCTACTAGTGATAAATAGCGGAGATACACCATTAAAGGGGTTGAAGTTTTTACTGGAAGCTGTCGCTGCTTTGCGCTCGGAACGCAAGATAGACCTTGTAATAGTGGGAAAACAGATGAAAAATGGCTATACGCAAGGTTTGATTGAAGGTTTAGGCATTGCTGATTGTGTAACTCACATGGGACAGGTAGATACTGCTGAACTTGTGCGGCAGTATTCCATGGCTACAATGGTAGTTGTGCCTTCAGTTTACGAAGGCTTTGGTTTACCTGCCGCCGAGGCTATGTCTTGCAACACACCAGTGATATCAACTACCGCCGGCGCTTTGCCCGAGATAGTTGGTGATGCCGGTATCCTGATACCACCGGCTAATACCAGAGCACTGGTGGCGGCAATTGCAAACCTTCTAGATAATCAAGATAATCGCAGACACCTTGGTGAAATGGGGTGTAGACGGGTACGGCAAATGTTTAACTGGGAGAATACCGCCAAACATACTATTGATGTCTATAGAGAAGCTGTTGAGTGTCAAAGTGCTTTACGAGCACAATGAGATATCTATCTAAGGAGCGAACAAAATGAAATTCAAGCCCTCCGATGATTTTCTCTCGAAAGACTACCTTAACCCTACGGTAAAGTCCATCACCACCCTGCAACAAGCAGATGGCTCAATTCCCTGGCTCCACAGAGGCATTATAGACCCGTGGACTCACATTGAAAATGCTATGGCGATTGATATCGGCAACTGTCATACTGAAGCTGAACTTGCTTATGACTGGCTTGCCCAGATTCAACTGAATGACGGGAGCTGGTATGCCTCGTACAAAGATGGACAACCACAGGATACATCCAAGGTCTCACATATGATTTCTTATATTGCAGTAGGAGTATGGCATCACTACCTGACTACCCGTGACATTTCGTTTCTTAAAGAAATATGGCCGACTGTCTGTGCTGCGATTGATTTTGTATTAGATATGAGAGGGCCTAATGGTGAAATCTACTGGGCGAGAGATAGTGCCGGCGTTATTTACCCAAACGCATTAATAGCCAGTTGCAGCTCAACCTATTTGAGTATCAAGAGCGCGCTTTCTATTGCTTCAGTTCTTGGCGAAGAAAAAACTCACTGGAAAGAAGCGAACATTTCTCTGGCAAAAGCAATTCAAAATATGCTCTGCCGTTTTGATTCTCCAGATGGAGATAAATCCACATTTGCCATGGACTGGTATTACCCGGTGATGTGCTGTGTTATCAACGGTAATGATGCCAGACAGCGCCTTTTCAGCGGTTGGGATAAATTTGTTATCGATGGTCTGGGCTCACTCTGCAGTTTAGACAAGGGCTGGGTCACCGCTGCAGAAACAAGCGAGTTGGCCATTGCTCTGGCAGTTCACGGTCAATACGACCACTCAGCAACTGTATTCAACTGGCTTCATCAGATGCGGGATGAAGACGGCGCCTACTGGTATGGCATGGCGTTGCCACAACGAGAAATCTGGCCAGAAGAAAAGCCAACCTGGACATCCGCAGCAGTGGTACTGGCGGCTGATATGCTCAGGCCTATGTCACCGACAAGCCTACTTCTTGACCACCACGGCCCTGTGACGCCGTAGCACCCCAAGCGTATTAGTCATCGGTAATTCCTCAAACAGACCCGATGCCAGTGCCAGCTTATAAACCTCATGCGGAGCTTGTCCACCCTTTGCTGGGTCTAAAAAGATGTCGTGGAAGGCAAGAAACCCGCTAGGCAAGAGGTGAGAATACCAGCACCGGTAGTCTGTCAATACAGCCTCATAACTATGCCCGCCATCTATGAAAATCAGGCCTAATGGGGTGGTCCAATTGCGAGATGCCACATGTGATTTGGTGACCATAGGCACAACAACCTCATCCAGCCCGGCTCTTTCCATCGTGCCTCGGAAGTATGGGAAGCTATCAATCAAACCAGTCTCACTATTGAAAAGTTCAGGGTCAAAGTATGGTTGACCCGGCTGTTGCTCTTCAGAACCTCGGTGGTGGTCAATGGTGAAAAGCGTCTTTCCTTTCAGTTTGCAGGCGGTGCCCAGATAAACCGTGGATTTTCCGCAAAAGCTGCCGACCTCCAAACAAGGCCCAAGCGAACATGCTTCCAAAGCCAATTCGAATAACCTCAACCCCTCTTCATCAGCAAGAAAACCTTTGACTTCTAAAACAAACGCCGGAATTACGCCCCTAGTATCCACTTTCCTGATAGATAGAATACATCTTCACAACATCTGTTTTCAATTATTGCAATCCCATCTATAGCACACTTTGTGCAAAAGTATTATAATACTGGAGTTTTTACAAAATTTTGGCACAAAGGCAAAGCCAGAATAGCAGTCTGCCGTGATTTAATATCAGAACGGAGAGTCAAGTCAAATGAAGAATAAACTTGTCCTGGCAATCGTCATTCTTTTGGTTCTATCCACATCAGGCTTCACCGCTTGCCGTGGCAAAAAGCAGGAGATTCCTAAGACACAGATAGCCACAGTTGAGCGAGGCGACATCATAGTGACTGTAGCTGCCGACGGCAATCTGGATATGCCGCGTCAGGTGTCACTGAAGTTTGGCACTCCAGGCACAGTGAAAGGCGTGTTTGTTGAAGAGGGACAGGAAGTCAAGGAAGGTACACTGTTGGCTAAGCTGAATGACAGCACTCAGAAACTTGCGGTAGCTTCAGCCCAATATAATGTTGAGCTAGCCATGAACGAGCTGGTAGAAAAGATACCCTCGGCACTGATGGGCTATCCCAAATTTTATCCCGATACCAGCACAATCCTCCGTGTAGAACAGGCTCAAAAAGAGCTAGGACAAGTACAGAAATTCCTTGAGCAAAGCCAATATCAAGAGGCGGCATCTGAGCTACGCCTGGCTCAACATGACCTTGAAGCCAGTTACTATATGTTCAATGTTCCGGAAATAACGATGTCTCTGTACCAACCTGATGAGCTATTAGGCACACCTGTCGCAAACTATCCTGATGTATCCAAGGCAATCAGGCTCCTGGAGCAAGACCTGGCAAGACTGGCCGAAATACGAACGCTTATCGAGCAGGGCAGCTATGAGGATGCTAATGCAAAATTGGACACAGCGCAAATTAGCTTGAAAGATACCTATCTGGTGGTCAAAAGCATGAGCGGCAGGATAAGGATATCGCAGAGAATAGGTGAGTGCTGCCAACAACTCACAACCCAAGACAGCAGGCCAGGAGCAACAGGACTAATGCCACTACCCTATCCCGACACCTCCACCTCCCTTGCCTGGCTGAAGCAAGTTGAAGAAAACCTGCGAAAGATACAGGCATGTAAAGAAGGAGATAGCTGCGGCACATTGGAGCTAGCTACGCTGCTGCGCATGGCTCAGCATGATGTGGAGATGAGCCGGACGATACTTGAAAATGACGAGCTTATTTTCAGAAGTGGCGTCAACTTGAAAGCCTTGAGGACTTACAATCTCAATCTGCAATTAGCTGGGAAGGAACTGGAAAAGGCAAAGGAAGAGCTTATGAAGACGGAAATCCTGGCTCCTTTCGATGGTACGGTGGTTGATGTTGGCGTTAAGGAAAACGACCAGCTATCATCCTTTGACTACTCGGCCAAGACAGCCGTTCACTTAGTCGACACCAAAACAGTCAAACTTGAGGGTGTGGTTGACGAGATAGATATTTTTAAAGTCAAGATAGGTCAGGAGGCTATTATCACCGTGGATGCCCTGCCCGGCGTAGAGTTAAAAGGTAAGGTAACCTTTATCTCGCCTTTCGGCACGCAGACCACCGGAGTCGTCGAGTTTCCAATAACGATATCCCTTGAGCCCACTGAAATAGAGCTCAAGGGCGGCTTGACCGCCACAGCAGATATCATCGTCGAGAAACATGAAAACGTTCTGCTGCTGCCTAACCGAGCGGTTAAACTCCTTGAAGGTAACCATTATGTTGAGGTAATAATTGATGAGGCGACAAAGAAAACGGAGAAAAGGCAGGTTGTGATAGGTGCACAAAATGAGCTATTCACCGAGATAAAATCCGGGCTTAATGAAGGCGAAAAGGTATTTATTGATGGGACACTTGGCAAAACACCTAAATAACACTGAAAAGAGTCAGCCTTTCAATCAAACTGAAACCGCTCTGGTTGCAAGGTAACACAAATGATTGATTTGGACAACATAGTAAAAATCTACACGCTGGGAGATGTTCGAGTAGCGGCACTGAATGGCGTAACCTGCCACATCGAGGTAGGAGAGATAGTCTCCATCATGGGGCCATCAGGCTCGGGGAAATCTACCTTGATGAATCTTATCGGCTGTTTGGACAGACCAAGTTCAGGGACATACAAGTTAGACGGGACAGACGTTAGCGAGTTAAAAGATGACCAGTTAGCTGAGATTAGGAATAAAAAGATAGGTTTCGTTTTTCAGTCTTTCAATCTATTGCCACGAACTACGGCTGTAGCTAATGTTGAGTTACCGCTGGTTTACAGCAGCGTGAACAACAAGCGCCAGCGTGCCATGGCTGCTTTAGAGTCAGTGGGGCTATCCGACCGGGCTCACCACCGTCCCACCGAGATTTCCGGTGGCGAGCAGCAAAGAGTAGCTATTGCTCGGGCTCTAGTCAACAACCCCTCTATCATCCTGGCTGATGAACCCACCGGCAATTTGGATACACAGACAAGCCACGGCATTATGCTCCTTTTGCAGCAATTGAATAGCCAGGGCATGACTATTGTCATTGTTACCCACGAGGAAGATATTGCCAATTACACGCAGCGAACTATCTACCTCAGGGACGGACAAATAGTGAACGAGAGAAAGAGATGAGCCTCTGGGAGAGCATAATCAGCTCATGGCAAGCCATTTACAGCAACAAGCTACGGTCTACCCTGACCATGCTCGGCATTGTCATCGGCATTAGCGCTGTCGTCTTCGTGGTATCTTTTGGTAGAGGACACCAGGCTAATATTTCTGGCATCTTCCAGCAGATGGGAGCTAATGCCCTCTATGTTATGGAACTCACCACTGGAGGCAGCAGTAGCACTCCCGCCTCCGGAAAATTAACCCTCGAGGATGCCCAAGCCCTAACTAACCGCAACCGGGCTCCATCTGTGCATATCGTTGCTCCCATGACCAATACCAGAGCTACTGTTTCTTACGGTAATGAAAAGCACATCCTCCAGATAAGTGGTGTGACCCCTGAAATTGCCCAAATCGCCAGCTATCCCATATCAAATGGCACATTTATCTCATACCAAGATATTCTGAAAAGGGCAAGTGTTGCCGTGCTGGGAAGCGATGCCGCCTCAGACCTTTTCGGCAAAGAGAATCCTGTGGGTAAATCAATCCGCATAACTGGACGGAAATTCGATGTCATCGGTGTGGTTGATGACAGGACCACTATGTTTGGCCGGCCGGACGACTTCGTGATGATTCCACTGTCCACATATCAGTCGAAGATATTGACACAGACAAGCGCTCGAGGGCGACCGGTGCAGACTATCGGTGTGCAAGCAGTCAGTACCGAGGAGGTAGACGCTGCTAAGGAGCAGATTACTGCTATCCTGCGCCAAAGGCATCATATCAGAGAAGGGCAGGACGATGATTTCCGGGTTGTTGACCTGCGGGAAATAATCAACCGGATGAATCAAGTGCTGGGTATTTTTCGAATGTTTATCGGCAGTGTCGGTGCCATTTCCCTGGTGGTTGGTGGCATCGGCATTATGAATATTATGCTGGTTTCGGTAACCGAGCGCATCCGTGAAATCGGCATTCGAAAAGCTGTCGGCGCCAAGAGGCGGGATATATTGAGCCAGTTTCTGGTTGAATCAGCTATGCTCAGCCTTTCCGGCGGTGCCATAGGTCTAATCCTAGCTTGGCTAGGCTGCCTGTTGGTCACAGGGGCAAAGCTGGGCGACTACTCTGTTAATGCTCCTATGTCTATTGACATTGCCATTATTGCACTCTCAGTGTCAATCTTCATCGGCTTAGTTTCCGGCATCTACCCGGCATACAGAGCCGCCCGCCTTGACCCGATTGAGTCACTGCGACACGAGTAGTGTCATTTCGCCAGGAGATGGTCAGCTCTACACAAAAGGAACCCTATGAATATCTGGGAAAGCATAATCACTTCATGGCAGACCTTGTACAGCAACAAGATGCGCTCATCTCTGACCATCCTTGGCATCGTAATCGGCGTCAGTGCTGTTGTCTTTCTAGTCTCCTTCGGCAGAGGACATAAGGCAAATGTTACCGCTATCTTCGAGGCAATGGGTGCTAACGCCATTTATATCACCAGTGCCACCAGTATGACGCAAGGACTGGCAGGGGCTACTGGTAGTCTGACACTGGAAGATGCCAAGGCTCTAAGAGACCCCGGACGAGCTCCCTCTGTGGACTTGGTTGCCCCTATGATTGAAAAAATGGTCAGGGTTGTCTACGGTAATAAAAACAGCACCGTGGATGTAATGGGTACTACTCCGGAAATTGCACAAATCATTGATTACCCGGTAGCTGTGGGGCGATTCATTGCTGAGCAGGATGTAAGCAGAAACGCAAATGTTGCCGTATTGGGTAACAAGACAGCTTCAGACCTCTTTGACACAAAAAATCCTTTAGGAGAGACTATCAGAATAAGCGGAACTAAATTTGAGGTGATTGGTGTTCTGCAAAAGAAAGGCGGTTTTTTAGCTTCTGCAGACGATTTCATAATTATTCCCTTAACCACGATGCAGTCAAGAATCTTGGGGCAAACAAGTCCCAGGGGAAGACCCGTGCAAACTATCGCCGTTCGGGCGGTGAGCACTGACCAAATAGATGCCGCTCGAGAGGAAATCACCTCTATACTGAGGCAGCGCCATCATATCAGAGAAGGAAAAGATGACGATTTCACTATCATTGACATGCAGGAAATCCTCAACCGTATGAATCAGGTGCTTGGTATATTTCAGGTTTTTATCGGAAGTGTCGGTGCTATCTCTCTCGTCGTTGGTGGCATTGGCATCATGAACATAATGCTGGTATCGGTAACCGAGCGTACCCGTGAGATAGGTATCCGAAAAGCAGTTGGAGCCAAGCGACGGGATATACTGCGTCAATTTCTGGTTGAAGCCGCGATGCTTAGCCTGTCTGGCGGAATAATAGGCCTAACGCTAGCTTCACTAGCGACCTGGGCAATTACCGGCGTGCAACTAGGACCTTATTCCGTTAAAGCTCCCATGTCAGCCGACATTGTCATTATCGCCCTTTCGGTAGCAATATTTGTCGGCTTGGCCTCCGGCATTTATCCTGCCTCCAGAGCTGCCAGGCTCGACCCTATCGAATCACTGCGCCACGAATAAGCGTCTATTTACCCTGGACTAAAGCAAGAAACTCAGCACGTGTCGCCGCCCGACTGCGAAACAGCCCCCTGGTCGCCGAGGTAACAACATTGCTCCCCGGCTTCTTGATGCCACGCATAGTCATGCACAAATGCTCCGCCTGAATAACCACCGCTACCCCATCTGGTTGAATAGCTTCGACAATCGCATCTGCAATCTGTGTTGTCATCCTTTCCTGTAGCTGGGGACGCTTGGCAAATATCTCCACCACCCGTGCTAGCTTGCTCACCCCAACAACCCGCCCCTCATGATTAGGAATATAGCCAATGTGAGCCACACCATAGAACGGCAGGAGATGATGTTCACACATAGAGTAGAAAGGTATATCCCTGAGTATCACCATCTCGCGATGACCTACCTCAAAACCTACAGTCAATTCCGCCTTAGCATCCATATCCAAACCTGAAAAAAGCTCAGTATACATTTCAGCAATGCGTTGCGGTGTGCCTTGTAGACCCTCTCTCTGAGGGTCATCACCAATAGCCTCGATAATAGAATATACGGCTGTTTTAATTTTAGTTATGTCAACCACTGCTGTCTCCTCTTTTCATTACTATCTGCTAACGCTTGCCATAAATCTCGCGGTCTAGCAATCGAACAGACTCACTGCTCGTAGTTGCATAAAGCTCTGCCCCGAGATAAAGAGCCGGGTTCAGTTTGTCCAAATCCAGCGTTCCCTTGGAAGTGAAAGCATCGTCGGCAAAATGCACAGCTACGATTTCACCCACTATCCAAACGTGGTCACCATAAGTCCTATCATCCACAAGCTTGCACTCATAAGCAGCATAGGCGTCTTTCAGTATTGGTATGCTTGTCTTCAAAGATTTCACTTCAGCGAGGCTGAATTTATAAAACTTATCTATCTCCTTGCCACTGCTGCCACCAACTGATGCCACAAGCTCTGCGGCTTCATGAGGGACAAAGTTGATGCCGAACTCCTTGCTTTCCCGAATAAGCTGGCAGGTAAACCTTTTGGGCGCTATAGCTACTCCATAGAGAGGAGGTTTAAAAGAAATAGCACTATGCCAGGCCGCTGCCATAGCGTTCTTTTTACCCCCAGCGCAAGTTGTAACTATAGCCGCAACCTTCGGGTAGTGCTGATAGAACTCACCAATGCTTTCTGTCGTTACTTTAGGCATTATCAGTTTTCACTGGACTTTCAAGCTCTGAAGATTATGCAAGTCAAACCCAACCCAAGATTTGCTCTACTATTTTTACATCAGCAGGTAATTCTGGCAGAGGTTCAGCGAACTTCGCCGGAAGGTTAGGGTCTTTTAGTCCAGTACCAGTAATGATGCAGACAACCTTTTTGTCTGACAGCTTCAATCCTTGATTAGCCATCTTAATGAGCCCAGCCACAGAAGCTGCTGAGGCTGGTTCGCCAAAGACTCCTTCCTCCCTCGCCAGAAGCTTATAGGCAGCCAAAATCTCATCATCACTGACACAGTTAATGACCCCACCTGATTGGTCCCGTGCAGCTACTGCCCCTTGCCAGCTAGCTGGATTACCGATACGAATCGCTGTAGCTATGGTCTTGGGCTTTTTGATAGCTTTGCCCTTAACTATAGGCGCTGCTCCTTCGGCTTGAAAACCCATCATTTTTGGAGTCCGGCTTGACTTGCCAGCCTGCTTATACTCCACAAATCCCTTCCAATAGGCGGTGATATTACCGGCATTGCCCACAGGGATAAAAAAGTAATCAGGAGCATCACCCAAATCGTCAACAATCTCAAAAGCTGCTGTCTTCTGACCTTCAATGCGGTTCGGATTTAGCGAATTCACTAATGTGACCGGATGCCTCTCGACTAGACTACGAACTATTTGGAGAGCTTCATCAAAGTTGCCCTGTATTGCAATAATTTTGGCACCGTAAGCAATAGCCTGCGCCAATTTACCTAGAGCGATCTTCCCTTTCGGCACAATAACAACAACATTAAGACCAAAACGAGCTCCATAGGCAGCGGCTGATGCGCTGGTATTGCCTGTAGAAGCACATATTATATTTCGACTGCCGCTTTCTACAGCCTTAGCTATGGCTACAACCATGCCCCGGTCTTTGAAAGAGCCAGTAGGATTACAGCCTTCAAGTTTAAAATAAAGTTCTCCACAGCCAAGCTCTTTCTCCAAAGCAGCAGACCTGACCAGAGGAGTATCGCCTTCCCCCAGTGTTATCACAGGAGTAGCCGGGGTAACAGGTAGAAAATTACGGTATCTTATTAAGACGCCACGCCCCATTATTCTCCTTATGCTTCAACTCTAACGAAATTGCTAATCTCCCTTACCACAGACAAACGCTCGGTTTCTTTAAGGGCTTGCTGAACTGCCTGTTCCTTAGCAGGATGAGTCATTATTACAATCTCAGCCGTCTGAGCAGATGGGTCAGTTTCTTTCTGAATTACCGACGAAATACTAATGGCGTGGTCGCCCAATATCTTTGAGATTTGTGCTAAAACTCCTGCTTGGTCGGCAACGCTCATCCTTACATAGTATCGCGTCTCTATCTCATCCATTGGCTTAACAGTCCGCCCAGGGGCAAAGAATAACCTGGGTGGGCTAGTTATCCCACGATTGATATTCTGAGCTATTTTAATAATATCGGAAATGACTGCGCTTGAAGTTGCCCTGGGGCCAGCTCCCTCACCGTAGAAAATAACCTTGCCCACTAAATCTCCTTCCACGTGGATGGCATTATAAACGCCGTCTACTTTAGCCAGCAAAGAATCCTCAGGAATGAATACAGGGTGAACACGGGCTTCGACAGAATCTTCAACTCGCTTGGCGATAGCCAAAAGCTTTATAGCATAATCCAATTCACTAGCATAACGGAAGTCGCGAGCTTGTAGTCTCGAAATCCCCTCATGGTACACATTATCGGGCTTAATCTCAGTGCCAAAAGCGATGGTCGCCAGAATAGCCAGCTTATAGGCAGCATCAACACCTTCTATATCCTTGGACGGGTCAGCTTCGGCATAGCCTAGCTCCTGTGCCTTTTTCAATGCCACAGAAAAATCCAGCCCTTCCTTGGCCATTCGAGTCAAGATATAGTTGGTGGTACCATTCACAATGGCATAAATTGCTGAGATATCATTAGCCACCAAGTCTTCCTGGAACGGAGCAATTAAAGGTATACCTCCGCCAACGCTTGCCTCATAACGAAGAGATACTTTATGCTCTTGAGCCACAGCCAAAAGCTCGCTCCAATGCTTGGACATAACCTCTTTATTAGCAGTGACAACATGTTTACCACGAGATAGCGCATCTCTTATAAGTTCAAAGGCAGGGTGCTCACCGCCTATAAGTTCAACAATGATATCTACCTCAGGATGGCCAGCCAGCTCCTCAAACTGAGTAGTAAAAATGTCACGCTCAATCCCCAGTAAGCCATGTTTATTCAAGTCTTTCTCCAATATCTTTTTCAACACCAGTCGGCTACCAGCTTCCCTGGCTAGGGTATCCGGCTTGCCCATCAGGACCTTAGCTACGCCACCACCGATTACCCCCAAACCCATCAAGCCTACACCGATGCTTTTCTTAACTACCATGCTATTGCCCCCTATTCTTTAAGACTCGAGCTACCGCCCATGCCTTCTCTTCTTCAGTCAGGTAATTCTCCATCAAGCTATTCTTTTCTAACTCATTAACCCAGTCTTGAAAAAGCTTAAACACTAGAGTTTGTCTCACCTCATCCTCAAGTTGCCGGTCGGTATCTCGCTCCTCAACTTTGATCAACCAATAACCACCTTTAGTTTGAACAGATTCATCAGTCACCGGTTTGCTTATAGCTCCTGGCTCGAGCTGCTCGGCAAATCCTGCGAGAATCCTGTTGCGGAACTCCCCTCCTCGCGTCCAGCCCAAATCACCACCCTGCTCTTTACTCACCAAATGTTGAGAGTATTGACTGACTAGGGTACTAAAATCTTCGCCAGACTCCAACTTAGCCTTTATTTCTGCTGCCTCATCCCAGGTCCCCAATAGTATACCCCAGACATGGAGTCCTTTCGCCTCATCTTTTTCGGTTACTTTCAGAATCCAATAACCCATTCCCTTATCTACTGAATCATCATACGTCGGTTCGCTAATCATTCCAAGTTCAAGGCTAAAAGCAATTTCTTCAAGTTTAGAACTCCCCAGTTCTTCGAGCAAGTCACCAGTAAAACCTTTGGGTAGCCAGCCTAAGTCGCCCTTTTTCTCCTTGGTCAACGCCTCTCTAGAGGCCCTCTCCGCCAGGGAAGTAAAATTATCACTCATTGCAAGTCTGACTCTTGCTTCTTCAGCTATCTCTTTACTTTCTAAGAACATTGCTTGCACTTTTGCTTGTTCACAAGCAGTTGGCACTTTGGGGTCAAAGTAATCCCTAAGTAATTTAGCCGCCAGAAGCCTCGCGGTAACTACATCCCTGTATACCTTGGCATCAGGAATTCCGAGACCAGCGAGCTGATTATTGATTTCATCAGTGCTAACACTAGCCCCCAAATCGGCAGCTCTTTGTCTTATCAGCTCACCCTGAGCGATGAACCCAGCAGCCGTATTCGCCATAAACGAGACCGCGGTAGATTCCTGCCCTTGGCTAATGAGGTCAAGCACCTTTATGTAATAATCCATATCAAAGACGGTATCATTCACCCTTATCACAGTCTGATGCAAAGGTTTAACCTGCTCATTGTAGTACCCATAACCAATCCACCCTATAATGAAAGCAAAAAAGAAAGCACCTATGCCGATTATGATGTGCTGTATCCGTTGCTGACGTTGCCATTTGGACATCTGGCGCTTAGTAAATGTCCGTTTCAATTCAGTTTTCTTCTGCTTCTTGACCAAAGCCTAAAACCTCTCCTTTATGCTGTATTTTTATGATTATAGTGGTGGCCAAAGCCCAATTGTGGTAATTATCTACTTATGATAACATATTGCTTAACTCAAAGCTACGGGGTGTAGCGCAGCTTGGTAGCGCACCTGAATGGGGTTCAGGTGGTCGCCGGTTCAAATCCGGCCACCCCGACCATAGATAGGAAATTCGGTGGTCAGGCCACCTGACCCAACTAAAAAGCTAAAGGTGGCCAAATACAATCTAGACCACCTGAACTGGTAGAAAAAAGAGGGCGGGTCCGCAAAATGAATAATGGTCGCATCGATCAAATTGGGAGCACCAATAGGTACTTCCCTCGAATCTCTAGTGAAGGGATTTGTGCTGACGAAGCAAACAGAGGGAAAAAGTTTGCGGACTCTAGAGTATTACCGTGACAATCTTAGGCGTTTTTTATGGTATGCTAGAGAGCGGGGCTGGACTGACGACGCTAGACTCCTCACAGAGTGGGAAATCAGGGAATTCTTAGGTTATGTGTCCGCTGAAACGCAACGTTGGGGGCGGGAAGGCAATGGGGCTGAGACTTCCTATCACAAGGTTTCTCATTCAACTCTCCGTCACTATTTTGTTGTTCTATCTTGTTTTTTCAATTGGGTAGTTCGAGAAGGTTTTCTCGAGCAAAATCCTATGGGTGGGATTAAGGTGGCTAAGCCGAAGCCAAAGGTTATTACCCCCTATGACACTGAAGAAATCAGGAGGATGCTGGCAGTTTGCGACTACGACTACAACCACAATGCCAAATTCCTCGGGAGTCGGAACCAAGCCATGATTTTAGTCTTGCTTGATACAGGTGTCAGACTTTCTGAACTACTGGGAATAAGGCTTGGTGATATAAACAATACCAAAGGGCACATCAAAGTCTTAGGGAAAGGTGGTAAGGAGCGGATAGTGAGGGTAGGAAAAACCACTCAGAAAGCTCTTTGGCGGTACCTAACATATCGTTCTCAAAATGACAGGCAGGAACTTTGGCTAACCGAGGAAGGCATGCCGTTAACCATCACTGGTGTACAATCGTTAATCAAACGGCTGAAGAAGAGGGCGGGGATAGAGAGTGACGGAAGCGTTCATCGGTTCAGGCATACCTTCGCCGTGAACTTTCTCAGGGTAGATAGGAATGTTTTTAACTTGCAATATTTACTAGGGCATTCTGGTTTAGATATGGTACGTCGTTACACTGCAGCCTTAGGCATGGAAGATGCCCTTGAAGCCCACACTAAGGCTAGCCCAGCGGATGCCCTTGGACTAAAGTAGCGAGATTACGATGGGCGATTTTATTCCTGATTGTCGCGGGTGCGAGGATGGTAATGACCTGTTCAGAAATGAGAGGTGCCCCTTCTGTGGTCGCCGTGGTAAGAAGGAAAGAGCAGAAAGCCGACGACGCTACAGCGACGTGCGACAAGAACTCATACGAAAAATTCATGGCTCTCAATTTCAGGAGTCTGTCAGGTTGGCACGGCAAACATTTCAAATACCAGAGACTGGATTGTCTCGCCAAGTGACCTTCGATAGGTTATTTAATGCCTACTGGGCTTGTTTCACCACCTATCTTTGGACTTTAGAGCCATTTCAAAAAAAGGTTCTTGATATTACCGAGCAAGAAAAGCGGGAACAATACTTCCGCCAAACAATAGGGGCACAAGGACATTTGCTGGCATATCTTAGCTATCCAGATAACCGTGCTGGATTCCTTGATTTGCTTATGGCGGCTAAACTTATTGCAGCACGCCTTTGTTCCCGACTCGGCGTTGACAATGTACCCGAGATGTCGCTATATCTCATTTGTCCGGAACTATCGCCGCCAGAGTCATGGCAATTCCGACCTGTCAAGGAAAGAAAGGATGACCCTCTTCTGCGCCAATTGGAACATTTTGTACGTGCGAATCTGCTTTTGCCAGAAGAGCTTGCTTCAAAACAAAACATTCGTGAGTTCATAGGGGCTGCTGCCTACTTTGGTTATCAGATATCAAAGGGTCAAGCTACATGGGAAGAAAACCGACGTGTCCTCGCCTCTTTGTTCCCTTCCTTGG
>VGNY01000017.1 GCA_016865895.1 Chloroflexota bacterium
CCCTGCGGAGGCTGAGGTCGTGGGTTCAAATCTCACCAGGCGTACCATTATGGGCGATTAGCTCAGCGGTTAGAGCGCCTGTCTTACACACAGGAGGTCAGTGGTTCAAGTCCACTATCGCCCACCACCCATTGTAGTTGTGATAGTCAGGCCATCTGTTTTGACATTGCAGCCCATAGGCGGCTAAAGGTAAAATAGGCCAGCTTGAAGAAAACGAGAAATAAAGGAGGGGAACAAATGAAAGGACTGTCAAGAATATTTCACATTGTGCTCTGCGCATTGCTGGTCATCAGTGTGATTGCATGCGCTCCGGGCAAAGCGCCGGCCTACCCGGAAACAAGTTTTATCGTTTTCAGTGACCCACATGTGTATGACCCGAAGCTAGGAACTGAAGGAAAGGCTTTTGAAGGCTACATAGCGGATGACCGGAAGCTTTTAAGGGAGAGCACGGAAATCATGGAAGCCGCTATTGCAGCAATCAAGAAGGAGAAGACCAATTTCGTTTTGGTGGCTGGTGACATGACGAAAGATGGAGAGCGTGTGTCGCATGAGCTTTGCGCAAGTTATCTGAGCCAGCTAGAGGCCACTGGGAAAAAGGTGTACGTTGTACCGGGCAATCACGATGTTAAAAACGGCCACTCATTCAGATATATAGGCGATAGGACGGAACGCGTGCCCAACATAACGCCAGAAGAATTCGCACAGATATACAATGAGTTCGGATATAAAGAAGCGCTCTACCGCGACCCGGCATCGCTCAGTTATGTAGCCGAGCCGCAAGCTGGAGTATGGCTACTTGCCCTGGATTCCTGCCGCTACGCAGAAAACATTGAGGGTGAAGAACCAATTACGGACGGCAAATTCAGTCCCGCTACTTTAGGATGGATTGAAGAGATGCTTAAGAAGGCGGCTAGCGAAAAGAAGTTGACCATTGCAATGATGCATCATGGTATTGTGGAGCATTACGTTGGACAGGAAAAATACTATGGTAAATATATAGTTGATGATTTCCCGGCAGTTTCGAAAATGCTGGCAATGTACGATGTGCGTCTCGTTTTTACCGGTCACTACCATGCGCAGGATATAACCTTCGCAAGCTGGCCGGAAGAGAATAAATTCCTCTTCGATGTTCAAACCGGCTCTCTGGTCACTTATCCCTGCCCTTACCGCCTGGTGAACATAGACGCATCGCAGAAGGCAACGATACGTACACAGCGTATCCAATCAATACGTTCGCATCCTACCGATTTTCAGGAGTATGCCCGGGCGTATTTGCTGGAGGGTATAGCGGGCATCGCCAGCCGTACCATACAGAAGTATAACGTCGAGCAAGCTGAAGCTGATAAACTGGCTCAGCAGGTAGCTCGGGCTTTCGTAGCCCATTACGCTGGCGATGAGAATCTTCCTTCAGGTCAGGAAGCCATCCAGACAGAGGGGCTGAGTCCACGCGCCTCGCTTCTGATTAGTGTCCAAAAAGACCTTATTTATGGGCTGTGGCAGGACCTCGAACCGCCAGATAATAGCATTACCATCGACCTGAAAACAGGCAGTTGGCAATAGAAGTGCTGAATTGGTGATATGAACTAATCTGGCTTTGGGTCATGAAAATCACCTGGGCATATGTAGCCGGCCAGACTGCGGGCCTGTTCAGGAGTACATATCTCATCCCAGAAACAGGCCCTCCCAGTTCCTCTTTGGACTTCTGTTGGAAAGAGTACCACTGTCGTTATTTTAAACAGGTGCTCCAATGAATGTTGACTACGCGGAAGTTTCAAAAACATATGATGATTATCGTTCATATCCGGAAGATGTAATAAATAGGATTATCGAGTTTGGTAAAATCAGCGAGGGAATGAGGATTTTGGATTTGGGATGCGGGACAGGAACTGTTGCTTGTAATTTGTTAAAACTGATTAACGCGGAAATAATCGGTGTTGACATATCACTCCCCATGCTGCAAGTGGCCCGAGAAAAATCCCTAGAGGTTATATATGCAAATGCCGATAATGGTTGGCTACCTTTTGCTGATAATTCTTTCAATGCAATAATAGGAGCCTATGTTATCCATCAAATCAATGACTTGCCGCTTTTGTTTTCTGAGTGTTATCGGATTTTATGTGATGGTGTGTTGGTACTCTTAACATCAAGTCATAAACAAATAGAAGCTCAACATCCTGTTATTAAGCAGTTTTTCCCGAGGTGTATTGATATTGATAAAAGCAGATTCCCAGATATCCGCAAGATAGATTATCTGTTGAAATCTGCTGGCTTTAAGGATAATGAACATGAAGAGGTTATGGTCGAAAATATTCCCATAGACCAGACATATTTACAAAAAGTGAAGAACAAGTATGTCTCGACCTATCATATGCTGGAACAGAAAGAGTTTCAGGTTGGCGTTAAAAGGTTAGAATCATTCATTAAGAGCAGGAGACAGTCAGATTTTAGAGAGCGGCGCGGCACATTAATATGTGGAAGAAAGTGATTATAGTAGTGATAATAGACGATATGCAAAATAGATGAAAAAGTGTCTTATAGTTTGCAGGGCTTAAATAGAATGGCATATTATGTGGATGGCTCCTCAGCCGATTAAAAAAGAAGGTTCGGGAGATTAGCGATGGCCAAACTAAGTACGAAGAAAACTGGATTAGCCCTGACCACAGGGCGTATTCAAGCGCTGGCAGATGGCATCTTCGCCATTGCTATGACCTTGCTTGTCCTGAACTTGATTCTTCCAGATGCAACTGCAGGGCTACCTAATGTTAAATTGCATGCCTTGCTTATTGAGCAGGCACACAAATTTTATAACTACTTCTTAAGCTTCATGCTCCTGGCTATTTTCTGGATTGTCCATCACCACCAGTTCCATTTCATAAAGCGCGCAGATTCAAGATTGCTCTGGATTAACATGTTTATTCTTATGGCCGTAGCCCTGATGCCATTCTCATCCGACATCATTGGTGACTTCAGCGGTACGATAACAGCTGAGGTTTTCTTCGCCGGTAATCTCCTGATATTAGGGCTGCTTTTCTTGGCTAACTGGGCTTATGCCACCAGCAACCACAGGTTAGTTGACCCAGACCTGGATAAGGAAGCTATAATCCGTGGCTTGCGAAGGAGCATGGTTACCCCGGCTGTTTCAGTAGTAGTGATCGCACTTGCCTTCGTGATACCGTCGTGGTGCACGTTGCTCTATCTGATAATTCCTGTTCTGCTGGCCTTCAGGCCATTCCGGCGTGACTGAAGGGATTTGGCAATACAGCTCGAATACCTATGGCTTTTCCTGGCCTTATTTCTTGGCAGCCTTTGGGCTGCGTAGTCTAAAACCAAGGATGATGAGCACTACACCTGCTATCACTGCGTAAGCTCCGATTGCCCATACAACCGCCAGCATAGCTGCTATGGGACGCACCAGCAATATCACACCGAGGATTATAGAAAGTATGCCGCTTACAGCAAACAACCACCTGGTACTAGTACCCTCAACTGACCTGAAGGCAAAATTAAGTTCAAAGACTCCGGTTACCAGTGCCCAGGCGCCTATTAGTAGCACCAATGCTATCTCTGTAACCGCGGGCCAGAAAAAGGTAACGAGACCGACGATGATACCGCAAATGCCCCTGACGAATAACCAGGCGCGTTGCCTCGCTCCAGCTTTGTAGTTAATGCCAGCTACGAGTGTAAGGACACCGTCGGCGAAGGCGAAGGCGCCGAAGATAATGGCAAATATAAACATACTGACTCCTGGCCAGGCAAGAACCAAAACACCAAATATTAAGGCTATAAATCCCCGTACTGCTATCTGCCACCAGTGTTTTTCATCAATTGGGAAAAACTGACTCAGGGTTTCGCTCACACTATCACCTCCTTGAATTCGACATTGTATTAAGTTCGGTAATAGGTGTCAAACTGATTAGAAGTTATTAAAATATATTTCTTGGCCGATTGTCAGTGGTGATATTGTAAAATCTCATTGATTAGTTTATATTGTCTCCGTTTAAAAGATATCTGCTACTTCCGTTCTTGCTTTCGGTTTGCTTTTTATGAATTCAGTTAGTCGTTCCAAAGGAAGCTCCTATCAATGGCTTATCTTACTCTTGATCTCGCTTGCTGCATTCATGGGAGCGCTCGATGCGACCATTGTCAACATTTCGCTGCCTACGATTTCAAAATATTTCCACTGTGATGTAGCGACTGTTTCCTGGGTAGCAATGGCATACCTGCTGGTTCTTTCGAGTACGCTCATCACGTTTGGCAGGGTTGCAGATATACGTGGTTATAAGAAGATATATCTTGCCGGGTTCGCTATTTTCACAATCGGTTCGCTGCTATGCGGCTTGTCTTCAAACATCTATCTCCTCATTGGCTTTCGCGTTCTTCAGGGAGTTGGGGCTGCAATGTTGCAAGCGATTGGTGGAGCGATGGTGATTAGATACTTGCCGGAGAAGGTCCGCGGTACTGCCTTCGGTATAATGACCACATCTATGGCAGTGGGCCTTGCCGCCGGCACTCCTCTCGGCGGTTTTATTTCGCAGTTTTATAGCTGGCACTGGATATTCTTTATAAACGTGCCAATAGGTGTTATTGCCATCATATTGGGCTTTGCGGTATTGCCCAGAGATACCAGGGAGTTTGAGGAGGGGCAGTTCGATATATCCGGTGGCGGTCTTCTCTTTCTTGCCCTTGTCAGCCTCATTTTCTTCTTGAATATGGGCAATAATATAGGATGGCTGTCATGGGTTATCCTGATAAGCATCATTGTTTCACTGGCGACTTGGGCTGGTTTTATTCTCAATGAGAAAAGGGCTCGTTCCCCTTTAATCAACCTTGGCCTTTTCCGGGATAGAAATTTCACTTTTGCAATAACTGTTGCGTTACTTATTCTTCTGGTAGCGCAGGGCTCGTGGTATGCTTTTCCGTTCTATCTCGAAATTGAAAAAAGTTTTGCTACCAATATCGCGGGCCTTATCCTGCTTGTGCCCACTCTGTTCATGATGGCGTGCGGTCCGATTGCCGGTTTTTTCTCCGACCGAATTGGCTCTCGTCCGATTTGTATTTTGGGTTCTGCGGTTATCATCGCTGCATTTCTGATGTTCGCTCTAATGGGCACCAAGACAGGGCTGTATTACATAATTATAGCTCTCGCCCTTGAGGGGGTTGGAATCGGGCTTATGATGCCAGCTAATTTCGATTTCGTCATGGGCACTAGTGCAAGGGGAGAGGAAGGCGTAATTAACAGCCTTGTGAATATGGTGAGAAACGTCGGGGCAGTGATGGGCATAGCTGTTTTCACAGTGGTCTTTCTTGCGGTGATTGCCAGCAAGGGCATTTCGCCTGCAGGTGTCACCGCTCATTCATTGCCTCCGAGGGCTTTTGGCCTTGGTTTCCACGCCATATTCCTTTTTGGCGCTGGATTAGGAGGTGTGCTTCTTGCCCTTAATTTAGCCCTGCACGAGAAGTGAAGTGAATCTGTATAGCCAGGTTACAGATTTATAGTCCATGCGGGGGTATGCTTCAGATTAGTCGATTCGCTTGAACATTTTCTTGGGTGCTCCGCATATAGGGCATTTCTCAGGAGCTTCATCCCCGACTGTATTGCCACAGACCTGGCAGACGTAGATAGGCTTCTCAGCTATTGTCTGGCTTCTCTCCAGCATGCTGAGTGCTTCTTGGTACAGGCGATGGTGAATTTGCTCCACCTTATTCGCCAGCTCAAAGCTGTCTTTTGCCTTCTTGTTACCTTCGGCATCAGCCTGCTTCATGAAGTCTGGATACATCTTTGTGAACTCGTAGTTCTCGCCGCCGATTGCAGCCAGCAGATTGTCCTTGGTTGACTTTATCCCCTGCATAACCTTTAAGTGGTTGCGGGCGTGGACTGTCTCAGCCTCCGATGCGGCACGGAACAAGCGCGCTATCTGCCTGTGCCCCTCCTCATCCGCTTTCTCGGCGAAATACAGATACTTACGACTGGCTTGACTTTCGCCGGCAAAAGCGGCTTGCAGATTGTCACTGGTTTTGCTCAAGATACACCTCCTCTAGGTCAATTAAAGTATGTTTTATATTCTCTAGTATTGTTTTTGAACTTCCCTGAACTTTAGCTTCATATCGAATTGGAAGTACATGGCAGCCAGCATTTCTTCAATTTTGAGTTTGTGGACAGGGTCACATTCCGATGGTGAGTCATAGGTAATAGATGCTGGCCCAGTCCATATGGTCCTTTCGCCGTTGGGGTCAATGTGGTAGTTTACCTCAGCGCACCAGCTTATCAACTGTGTCAGGCCGTCGCCAGGTTTTATAATCCAGGGAACATGTCTCACGGAAAGCAGAGGTACTGGGTATGGGAAGTAGGCATCTAACACGCCGCCCATTGCCCTTTCAACAGGCTTGAAGGTAAAAGTAATCAGTCTCTTATCTGATGGCCTGTCTAGAGTTGCTTCTACGAAGTCGAGTTTGCTTTCAATTGTTATATCCGCCAGTTTCTTGGGCGCTCCGGCAATTTCTCTCCCGGCAGCTAGTGCAGCATCGTTGGTCACATAGATGTAGGGAATATAATATCCCATTTCCCCATGTACATCTTTGACCATTATGGCCGAGACCTCCTCGTTGTATGCACCTAAAGTGCTGAAGGAGTACCGAGAAATCCATATTCCCGCCTGCGGAGGGTCGCTGAACGGCTCGAGTCCTTCAGGCAGGATTTTATCCACATCGGGTGTAGTCAGAAATACGGCAATCAGTGCATCACAATTTCTGTACTCTATTCCTCTCTCGCGGTTAAAATCATAGAGTGGTGCATCGAAAGGAATAGACTCGCCTTTGTCTCCGCCTTTTAAAACCATTTGTTACACCTCCTTAATGCCTGAATTTTTTATCGGTACCTTTAGCAATACTCTTGGATAATGTTATACGCTGCTGAAAGTCCCAGTACCTCGGTTGTCCCGTCTTCAATCAATCCCGCCCGTGCATCTCTGAAGAGCTTCTCAACAAGGAAATCCCTGGTAAGTCCGTATCCGCCGAATATCTGCACTGCTTCGTGAGCCACTTCAAAGGCTGACCTTTTGCCGTAAATCTGTGCTGAAAGGGCATGCATGGAAGAGGCATCAAATGTTCCTTCTATATAGATTTTCTCCCAGACGTGCTCCATTACTTTTCTGGTGTAGTATCTTGAACTCTCGACCTTTTCGAACATGGCGTAAAGCTTGTGCTTAATTGACTGGTGCTCACATATCGGTTTGCCTCCTTGAGTCCGGTTTTTGGAATACTCCAGCGCTTCCTCAAAGGCGGCCCGGGCCAGACCGGTGAATATGGTTCCCACAAAGCAACTGGTAAGGCAAAGTATCTGCCCGACACGCAGCTCATAAAAGGGAGGCCTGATAATCATGTAGTCATCCGGTATATATACGTTGTCAAAGACAAGGTCTCCCTGAGGGTCATCCCTTAAACCGAGCTTATCAATCGGCTTCCCTTTGGTTACACCTTTCTGTTCCAGCGGGACAATGCAAAAGGCTCCATTGGCTAAACTGTCGTGGGGTGGAAGGGTAACGTGAAGTCCCGCATGTGTAGCTGCCGGAGCTGAAGATAACCAATTGGCCTTAGGTCCATTGATGACCCAGCCATCGCCGCTATTGTCGGCTTTCACCTGGCCAGGGTGTAATTGTCTGACATAAGGAAGGAAGCTTTCCTGTGTAGCCATGATATAGTCCGAGCCGCACTCAGGCTCGGTAACACCCCAGCAGCCATGAAATTTGGCTTCGGTATCTTCAGCCCAGGGTATTACCAGGTTGTCAATAACATCGCCCAGGGCAAACAGAGAGGCTACTCCCGCAGGCACCTGGTCAACTCCTATGGCTGTGGCTAGCCCGACACTGCCCCAGCCGAGCTCTTCTAGAATTATGTGTGCCTCTATGGCGCTTAAGCCTAATCCACCGTAATCTTTATGGAAAAAGAGCCGGTGATAGCCCATCGCTTTCATCTCTTTTAGTACATTCCAGTATGGTGAGCCCTTGGCTATAACCTGTTCCGGGTCAGGCATTCTGTCCAGCTTTTTTGCTGCTGGCCTCATTACTTCTTCGGCAAACCTGTGTGTTTCATTTCTTAGCAGGCATAATCCCTTGTCGTCCCTGACCTTTGAGTCGATTTCGAAGTACATCTTGACTCCTTCCGATACTCAGATCGAGCTTTGTGTCCAATGCTAATCTATAGGAACCCCGGCAAACACCTCTTTGGTTAATAGGACCACCGCCTTCATGTGCTTCATCATATAAGACATGTTACCTTGAAGCTGCAGTTTGTTGCTCATAATTAGTCTAATGGTGTCCTGTTTGCCTGATACCATCAATTTCCAGGCGCTGTAGGTACCTGAGAGCTTAAAAACCGCATCTTCGTGTTCATCTGGAGCCACGGGCATCATGTTTCTCACAGCACCATGCCAGAAATCTGCCCAGACGTACAGAGATACGCCTTTTATGTCCTCGGCAGATAACTTGGCGGCTTTGTTCATCACTTCATCTAAATTCAAGTCTTTAATAGAGACGTCTACCGGGATGCCTAAGCTTTCGAAAACCTTGCCTGTAGGTGTATCCTTATATTTTGCCCGGTCTTGGGCTGGTATCATGTCCATCAGGCTCATAAAGCCTTGCATTACTTCTTTTCTGCTCAGTTCCCGTAGAAATTCCTCGTCACCCTGGACTACACACAGAAAATCACCTTCCCATTCCTTGGCTGCCTCCTTATATGCTTCGCTTTTCTTCGCCGCCTCCAATACTGCCTCAATCCAATCTTTTGATGGAAATATTGCCATTGCCTCACCTCCGATTTTTGTTTCTATTTGAAGGCACAGTGCAGGTTTTCAGTGTCTATCAAAGAGCGGATGTTTGGCTGAGATTTTCTCCTGCCAGCCCCGTTGTCTCAAGTATACTACCTTTTCAAAGTCTGTCAATAGGTTTGTAGGTTTACGTGGAAACTCGTTTCGGTGTGTTACTTATTACCCGCTTTTCCCCATTTCTGTCCTGTCCAGTCATCGAGACAGGTATCCACCTTCATAAACCGAATCAGTCCCATAGCCAATCTCGGTGGCAGGAGTTTTGTTAGAAGTTCCAGATATACCGTTGCCGGCATAATGAGCATCGCCTTATCCGCCTTCATCGCTTCATAGATTTTCCCTCCCACTTCCTCGGGTGTAAACAATCTTGTGCCTCGCGGAGCCTTGACACCTTTGACCATCGCCGTTGCCACAAAGGCAGGACAGGCTATAGTTATGTGGATATCCTTCAAGCTCTTATCCATCATCAACTCCCATCGCAGCGTTTCGGCAAGGCCTATCACGGCATGTTTGCTGGCGCTATAGGTGCTCAGCTTGGGTGTACCACCCAGTCCAGTTGCAGAGGCAAGAAAAATCAAGTGTCCCTTCTTTTTAGCCAGTATATCAGGTAGAAATGCCTTAGTTATCCACATATATCCCATGATATTGATGTCCATAATCTCCTGGTGAATTTCATCAGGAATATCCATGAATTTACCGGCATAAGCCACACCGGCATTGTTAACTAGAATGTCCACAGTGCCCACTTTCTGGTGAACCTGACTGGCTAATTTATAGACCTGTGCTCTATCTCTGACATCGCAGATAAACGGATAGACCTCTGCACCTATGCTGCGAAGCTCCACTGCTGCTTTTTTAAGTGTCTTCTCATTGATATCCGCCAGCACCACTTTTGCCTTATCACGGGCAAAGTGGGTTGCCAGTGCGTAACCTATTCCTGTGGCACCACCAGTAATCAAGGTGACTTTTCCCGTCACATCTTTCATATACCCACCTTTTATCAAGCTCCCTTTTTCAGCCGAATGACTGCGGCCAGGACTATCAAGGGGAGTATAGTACAAATTAGCTGCAGAGTGGCGCTGATTACATCCTTTTGCATAAATGTGGCTATAGCCAGAAGAAAACAACCAGCTACATACAACGAAAGAAAAACTAGGTTGAATTGCAGGTCTTTTTTGGCTAGCGTCCTGTATAGCTGGACAATCCAACCTGCTATGATGAGAATCAGACCTATGGTGAATATCATGTATGTCACCTCCTTACTGCTTAATGCATTTCGAGCAAGGCCCAGCGAGGCAATGCCCTCGTCTGCCGAGCCTGTTCCTCAGTGCATGATTATACCGCATGCTAGAAAAGTACAACAGTGAGGTCTATCAGGCACGCAACCAAGTCTTTTCTAATCCATTGCGTTTTCCTGTCGAAGCCGGCATGATTTCACGCTGGATTCTGGCGTGGATATCTCTTTGAACTACGCCATATCTGAAGCGAAGTATTAAAACAGGATGTCACAAAAAATAATGCTAGAACTCGTAGTAAATCTGATTCTATGTCTCATAATACTTGCCTTGGGCATCTGGGCTTATATTAAGAAGAAGTATGATGTACCTCTTTACATCGGCATAGCCTTCGGCCTCTTCGCCATCTCGCATCTTTTGCATCTCCTCGGCTTGGCTGCAAGTTTAGCTGCCTTTCTAATTGTAGTCAGAATAGTCGCCTATTTGCTGGTCATATACGCCTTGACTAGGTTAGTTAAGAAGTAGCTGAAGTGGTGGGGCATTTAAGTTAAGGGCTTTATGCCTGTGGGAAACTGTCTCCAGTATGAATGACATAATTAGGACCTCCACCCACCCCTTGATTAATATGTCTGAAATTATGCCCGAGGTGAGCGCATCTGGCAGCATCCAGGTCTGCACTGCTTTCAAGAAAAGAAACGTGAACAGACATTCAGGTATGAAAGAGAGTGGTACGGCGCGATAGGGATGCATCCACCGGGCAAGTACTCCACAAACCCATCCTGTCATCGCCTTGCCCAGTATTATGGGGAGCCCGACGGCGGGGCCGAACATGCCTAGAACTCCGAATTCGATATAGGGATATAAGGCAACAATAACCCCGGCTAGTAGTCCATAGTACGGCCCGAAGTATATGGCGACAGCAAAGGTTGCTAGATGGGACAAGTCAAAGGCGACCTGTGGCACAGGTATGAGCAAGGCAGACAAATAGGCAAGGAGGTTTCCCAGTCCCCCTGCCAGGAGAGTGGTCAGTAGTTTTCAGCGGTTGATGCTCATTTTGAGGCGCATTGATATGCCTTTACTGCACGGGCATAGGTTAGAAAGTATCGTGTAGATTATATCACCCTTGTTCCACCAGACAACAGATAGCGTGATGTGTAAAAAGCTTGTTAATGCGTACTGCTTGCTAGTATAATGAATCAGACAACGGGGCTGTAGCTCAATTGGGAGAGCGCCTCCCTTGCACGGAGGAGGTCAGGGGTTCGAATCCCCTCAGCTCCATTTAGCTTCGATTTCTCCACATAAGGCATCAATAGGTAGTACCAGGCATTCTAGCCCGCCCGTCGCGCCCTTTTGCCTCCAAAGGCATGAATCGTTCTTGTACCAGGCAATGATTCACCACTATGCGGAGTACCTTTAGGTATGAGAAACTCTTCGCCAACCTCAACAGGGACTCGTTTTCCCCCATTATCACAGTGTATCGCCCCTCCACTACCACAAAATACTCGTCGTAAGGGTGTGTATGTTCGGTAGAAACACTGCCATTAGGGTTTGTCCAGAAAGCCATTTGGCTGCCATCAGCCCCATCATATACATATCCTTCTACACCTTTCGTATATTGAGTTTCTGACGCAATTCTGTTTGCAGGATTTCTCATGAATTCAGGGAATTGTCCCATGTCTCCTCCTCCTGCTTCGAAATATATCACAGATTATGTAGAAATGGGGAATTGGTTTCAAAATCCGAGTTCACAATGTAAGTTCAAAAACTACCTCAAGGGTACTACCTATTGATACCCTAGCTCCATTAACAAAATGCTAACTAAAGTTCAGCAATAGTGCGCCTTACAGAGTCCTTTTAGTCTTGCCCTATTGTTAAGCAACTTTAGTTTTCTTGTTTAGCAATGCCTTGGTAAGCTGGTAGTCAGTCTCCAAGTTCAGCCAAAATCTTGCTGGTATCTCCGGCATAGCTTCCTCGAGTTGTAAAGCCGTCTCTGCTGTAATGGCTTTCTTTCCGTTGATAATTTCATTTATCGCGTTCAAAGGCCGTCCCATACGCCGGGCTAACTCCTTTTGAGAGATACCTCGCACCTCGATTTCCTCTGCTAAATACTCACCAGGAGGGATGGCAATATCCGGGTAAGTATCCGTTTTAGTTACCATGATAATCCTCCACATTCATAATTCTAACTTTTTCTTCATTGACCTTTTCAATAATAAGCCGATAGTTTCCAGTAAGAGTTATCGCATATTGTCCAGCTCTAGTTCCTTTCAATGGGTGCAGCCGCAGCGCTGTATGTCCATATAGCTGAGAGAATTTGTCCGTAGCTCTCAGAACTGCCAGCCGTTGAATATATTTTCGCCCAATTGGAATACCGAAGAGATGGCTAGCCTCCGAGAGGTTCACACTGGCATTAAATAGGTGATTCGAGGCAAATTCTAGTTCCACCCATACACCCTATAACTCATATAGTTGTATAGTAGCTCAAACATACCCCGCTCGTCAAGCACCAACGCAAGGTTGTTAACAATACAGTTCAAACGCAGTGGAAAAAGTTCTACCTATCGATACCCCAGCTCCACCATGCGATTCAGCCGATTGAAAAGCCTTCCCCCGAATGGAATTAGGTGATAAACCAACCGTGGGCGACTTCGAAGACTACTATGAAATATTAGGGGTTAGCTCGGAAGCTACTCCTGAGGAAATCAATTGATGGTTTTTCAGCCCACATAGCCCCATCAATGTCTACTTTACAGTAACCGACTTCGCCAGGTTGCGGGGCCTATCAGGGTCATATCCCCGGCTGACCGCCAGGTGATAAGCCAGGAGCTGAAGAGGAATTACGGTAATTAAAGGATATAGCAGTTCATCCACCTTTGGAATCTCTATCCAGAAATCATAAATTTCATTATCCCTATCAGAGATGGCAACAATGTAGGCACCACGGGCCTTAGCTTCTATGGCATTGCTCAATGTCTCGTTGTAGGTATAATCATCAGGGCAAATCACAGCTACCGGCGTCAATGGTTCAATAAGAGCTAATGTGCCATGCTTCAGTTCACCGGCCGGCATACCTTCAGCATGAATATAGGAGATTTCTTTTGCTTTAAGGGCACCTTCAGAAGCAATAGCGAAATTAATTCCTCTGGCTATGTAATAGAAATCGTTCTTGGTCTTCAACTCGTGGCTGAGCCTTTCGATTTTATCATTGTTCCAGTCAATAGTTTTAGACACTTCACTACTGATTCTCTTGAGGTTGTTGACCGCTTTGTCAAAAGCGTTAATCATGGAGAAAGACAAAAGGTAGAAGACCACTAACTGGCTGAGGAAGGACTTGGTAGCTGCCACGCACAACTCAGGGCCACAATTAAGATAGATAACATGGTTACTGATATCTTCTAGCAGAGACATGGGCCTGTTTATGATAGAGACAATCTTGGCCCCGGCGGCCTTAGCCTCCTTAACGCCTTCGATAACATCAGCCGTCTCGCCGCTCTGAGAGACAGCTAAAACGACAGTGTCCTTATCTACAGAATCAGCGAAATAGTGGAACTCAGAAGCCATGACCACATCGCAGAACTTCCTGCCAACTTTGGAGAAGAGGTATCTACCGACCAGGGCAGCATATCTGGAGGTACCACAAGCAGTTATTATAACCTGCCCAGCCCTGAGAATATCCAAAGCGATGTCGGTGAACAGCTCTTTGTTTTGAGCGGCAGCATCTTCGACAACTCGAGGCTGTTCCATTATCTCCTTGAGCATGAAAAATCGGTATCCTTGCTTATTAGCTTCACCCCACCTCGATGTAAGTCGCCTTTTGTCTCTTTGTAATCTGTTACCGGCGGCATCAAAGAGTTCAGCACCATGATGGGTCAGCACTACCATCTCATGGTCATCTAGAGGCAAAAGTTCAGTAACATAGTCGGGGAAAGCCAAGGCATCACTGGCAGCGAAAAAGCCTTGGTCGCTTATGCCAACAGCCAGAGGGCTGCCTTTTCTGGCACCGACAATCTTATCTGGCTCTCGGGAAGATATTGCTAGGAAAGCATAGTAGCCTTCGAGTCTTGGAGCTATAGCTAAGACTGCTGCCTTAAGGGAATTGCCCTTTTTCATCTCGTCTTCGATAAGATGGGGAATGACCTCAGTGTCAGTTTCTGAAGCGATGCGGTGACCATTGCTAATGAGCTGCTCTCTGAGCTCCTGATAGTTCTCAATTATGCCATTATGGATGACAGCTACCTCGCCGCTACAATCGCAATGTGGATGAGCATTAGGCTCGGTGACACCACCGTGAGTTGCCCAGCGTGTGTGCCCAATGCCTATGTTTCCGGGGATAGCATCCAGCCCTTTCTGGCTGTTAACCTCGTCAAGTTTACCGACACCCTTCTTCACCAGCAAGCTCCTATCAGATAGGGTGGCTATGCCGGCTGAATCATAGCCACGATATTCCACACGCTTCAGTCCTTGGAAAACAATCGGAGCTGCTATCTCTCTACCACAATAGCCAATTATCCCGCACATTTAGGTTTGATACCTCCAATGATTTTTCTCTGTTATCGTATTATATCATCCCATCAGGTGAGATAGTACAACAGTTCAGAAGGAACGAGAGTGTTTATTTGTCATTGTGAGTCCCGATGCAATCGGGACGAAGCAATCTCTAGATTGCCACGCGAAGTTTATCCTGAACTAGATTCTTCCCGATGAATCGGGATAAATCGGGAGCAGAATGACAAGTGAAGGGGTCAGAATGACAGGGGCGAAGGACTCGCAACGACAGGTTATGAATCACTAAACAACCGCAAGGAATGCTCAACAACCTTCGAAAGGTTTACCTTCCGCTTTACATAGGTTATTATATACTACGACTTGAGTCTATGTATATAGGATTGAAGGGGCAAGTGGTGAAAAAGGCGAGGCTTTGGGTCATTTTGATTTTTTGGAGGATTGCCCCGCCTGCGGGTCCTTCTCAGAAAGGACAGGTGACCGCCATCGTTTAGGCTTCCAGCCGGCTACTCTCCGCCAGAAACAGGGCAATATTCTCCCTGCTGAACCTGCGGTCGCCTCGCGGGCCGATGCGGTGAGCCTTCAGTACTCCCTTCCCGTCCCACCGTCGCACCGTATTAATGTGCACGTTGAGGAGCCGGGCTACCTGTCGCGCCGTCAACATGCCATTCGCCTGATTAATCCGCGCCATGCCAGAACTCCTTACAACTACTTCAGCCTATCCTGCACTAACTTTAGCTCACCTTAGCTCACTATACAATCACCCAAAGGTACCAAATGCAATGGCAAAATAGTCCTGTAAACAGTCAAACATCTATGCCTCGGGTAGATTGGAGCATCGGCTCCAAGCATGCCTGGAGCAGTTGTAGGGACAGACCTTCCCACGGCCTCGGCCGTGGGGTGGCCGAGGCGGAGCAGGCAGGTCTGTCCGTCGTCTCGGACAGGGCTAAAGCCCTGTCCCTACATTTAACTGATTGTCATCGCCAGGGACATCAGCCCTGTGGCGACCTCATTCTACGTCCTGTCATTCTGACCCTGAACGAAGTGAAGGGGAAGAATCTCATGTCTTCCCTGCCACCGAGATTGCCACGCTTGGCTCGCAATGACAGAGGATTAAGACCACAATCAAAGAAAGGTACCGAATGGTATAGTAGATTAGCCCTGCACAACACTAGGAAAAAAGTACTATACATAGTGAGGTTTGGTCAGGATAAGTCACTTGACACTTGCAGCATTATATGCGATTATCCAACTTAATATAATATGAACTAAAGGTCGCGGCAAACTTGCCGGCTAATCAGCCTCTTATATAGTCCAAGGCTGCAAGGTTGTTTACCTTTGTTGCAAATATATACGAACTGCGCCTGAAGTGAATCTAATCAAGACTTTCGGCAGGCTGACAGGGAGGTAATTAACTTGAAATAGTTCGAAAACTGTAAAGCTTGGGGGGCGATGAAGCACCAGTTGCAATTTGGTCACTTGGCTGGTGCCGAGCCAGTAGTGAAACCGACCCAACTTTGGGTCGGTTTTTTTGTTAGTTAAACAGATGAAAAGATTATTTCACATAATATCGTTAGCTTTATTGCTGACGCTGATTTTTCTGCCAGCCATTACCAGCGTGGTATCGGCTCAAAGCGCCAATATAATCCTTTTCTGGGATGGCGATACCATCCCCACGGGCTGGACATGCATCTCGGATGACCCAGGAGAGCCCTTCTACGAGAGATTCCCCAGAGGCGCAGCTACTTATGGAGGAACCGGAGGAACTGATACCCATACCCATACCCTGATTTGGGTGTCTTGCACAGTACCCAGCACTACTTGGCCTGATAAGGCAGAAGGTACGACTGTAGCCTCGTCTACCCATACTCATAGCATATCTTCCAGCAGTGTGTCCTCGGCATCAAACCTGCCGTCTTATAGAAACCTGAAAGTCATCAAGTATAACAGTGGGGTTCCGGCAACTCTCCCAGCAGGGGCCATTGCCATTTTCGACGGGGCGGTCCCGTCAGGCTGGACTCGATATTCAGCGCAGGACAGCTATTTTGTCCGTGGTGCCGCTAGCATTGCTACCGGTGGTTCAAATACCCATACACATGCTACCGTAAGCATCACCACGGGGGTGCCCTCAGCAAGCAACGGTGACCAAGGCTCTGGCACAGGCACAGCTACCACCACCAGCAGCCACACCCACTCGGGAAGCGGCGCAAGTGACTCAACAAACAACGAGCCCCCCTATATCACGGTGATATTAGCCAAGGCCGATAGCGCAACCGGTATCCCTGTGGGCATGATTGCCATGTTCGACAGCACGCCTGGGAACTGGAGCGTGCTGAGCGGTGATGGAGGGGTTTTCAATGAGAAATTTATCAAAGGAAGCAGCAGCTATGGAGCAACTGGCGGAAGTAGCAGCCATTCCCATTCAGACCTGGAAATCTCCCTTGGTGCCACCTCGGGGACCAATGAAATAAAGAATGCCCCCTCACAAGTAGATGTAGCTCAAAACAATCACACCCACAGCATGACCGTCTCCTTCAGCACTGATAGCAACCTGCCGCCCTATATTGATGTTATATTCGCCAAGTCTACGCCGCCCACAGTTACCACCGGTGCTGCCACCAGTGTTGAAGCTACTACAGCCACCTTGAATGGTAATGTGACTGTTATTAACGATACATCCATCACGGAACGTGGCTTTGTCTGGGATACAGTAAGCCATGGCGACCCTGGCAATGTAGCACCGGCTGCATCAGGATACGCCAGCAACTGGACTGAATCGGGCTCTTGGATTACAGGCACTTTCAGTTATAGCGGTGGCACCTTCCCTTCGGGCACCCCTATCTACTATCGGGCTTGTGCTGAGAATGACACTGGTGGCTGGGGCTATGGCTCAGAGCAAACATTCCTAACCAAACCAGCAGCACCTACCGATGTTTCAGCCACAGATGGCACACATACCGATAAGGTAGTCATCACCTGGACTAAATCTACAGGCGCTACAGATTATCAGGTTTACCGGGATGGCACTGGACTTGGCTGGCTGGGCGATGTGGCAACCTACGATGACACCGCCGCTGATGCACCTACTATAACAGCCGGCACAGCTAGCGCCTCCGACGGCACCAGTACCGCTCATGTAGAGCTGTCAATAGCCGGTGAAAGTGCTAATCCTGGCACTACGCACACCTATAAAGTGGTAGCCAAGAACGCCACAGGTGAAAGTGCCGATAGCACCACTGATACTGGCTATCGTGGAGTCGGCACTCTAAACTATCAGTGGTATAGAAGCGCCGGCGACAGTGATGCTGATTATAGTGTTATAGCAGGTGCTACAACTAATCCCTACAATGATACCGGCGCACCGGCAGATGGCAGTGGCAGATATTACTATTGTGAACTGTCGGCCACGGGTGCTGCCAATCAGGAGACCAACCATGATAGAGGCTATAGAGCAGTAATACCACCCACCGTAGCTACCGATAATGCCACCGCGGTTGAGGAAACCACAGCTACCTTAAATGGCGACCTAGCCAGCCTCGGCACCTACACCTACAGCCCAGTGTATGTCTTCTTCCAGTACGGCTTAGATACCGACTACAGCGATAATACCACAGAGCAGGAGAAAACAACTACCGGCGCCTTCAGCGATAATATAACCAGCCTGAACAAAGGAACGCTGTACCACTTCAGGGCTGCCTGCCGCTACAATTCCAGCTATACCTACGGTGATGATAAGACCTTGTTAACCAAGCCTGATGCGCCGACCAGCTTCACGGCTACCCCGGGAAATGAACAGGTCAGCTTATCCTGGACTAAAGGCGATGGGGCTAACAGAACCATAATCATTAGAAAAGAAGGTGGCTATCCGGCCAACCGGAGTGATGGCATTCAGGTCTATTTTGATACCGGCACCAGCCACATTGATACCGGGCTGACTAATGGCACCACCTATTACTACTCCGCCTGGTCTGAGGTCACCGCCGATAGCCTACAGCAGTTCTCGGATGATAAAGCCCAAACCTCAGCCACACCTAGCCCCGACCTGCCCGCAGTAGCCACCGATAATGCCACTAATATAACCACCACCGGGGCCACCTTAAACGGCAACCTCACCAGCCTCGGCAGCTATTCCCCGGTATACGTCTTCTTCCAGTACGGCTTAAATACCAGCTATGGAAGCAATACCACCGAGCAGGAGAAAGATGCCACCGGCACCTTCAGCGCCGATATAGCCGGCCTGAATAAAGGAACACTATACCACTTCAGGGCTGTATGTAAATATGACACCAGCTATACCTACGGTGACGATAAGACCTTGCTAACCAAGCCTGATTCACCGCCGACCAGTAGCTTCACGGCCAGGCCAGGAAATACTCAGGTCAGCTTAACCTGGGCTAAAGGCGATGGAGCTAACAGAACCATGGTCCGAAGGTCAACCACTACCTTCCCGGCAACAATAAGCGATGGTGAGCAGGTCTATTTTGATACCGGCACCAGCTTTACTGATACCGGGTTAACCAACGGTACCACCTATTACTATTCTGCCTGGTCTGAGGTAAGTGGCAGCCAGCAGTTCTCGGATGATAAAGCTACAGCTCAAGCTACACCGAGGGGTGGTGGAGGTGGTGGCGGCGGAGGTGGCGGTGGCAGTATCTCACCAGATGCTGCAGCAGCTGGGAGATGCCCCCTAACATTAGCTGTAGCTGTGCTGGGAGAAGTAACCACGGTCACGATGACCTATGAGGGAGTGCTTTGTGAGTCTTGCGTGGCAGTTGACCCTACTAATACAATCAGACTGGAGCTCGACAAGGGTACCAAGGTAATTAGCTACATTAGGGGCGTGCAATACATCGTGCCAAAAACAATAGAGGTGAGCGCAACTCCAGAATCGCCACTGCCTGAGAGTGCCACACTAGCCAGCCCGCTTTACAACATCACCACCGGCCAAACCGAGACTCAGGAATGTTTAACTTGCAAACCCAGTGTTTCATCAGTCTCTTATCCCGTTACTTTCCAGCCCAAAGCCAGATTGGTGATGAAGTATGAGCCCAATAAGTTACCAAAGGGGGTTTCAGCACTAGCTATTGCTCGTTACGACACCGAGCAGGGCTGGGTGGAATTAGAACCCGGCTACGCTGGTGTAGCTGCAACCGGTATTATAACAGTTGAGATAAATGAATCCACATCGTTCGCGCTCTTAGCCCAAATTGCACCTTCACCTCCACCTCCACCTCCATCTCCACCTGCACCTGCACCACCACCTCCGCCAGCAGCGCCGGCAAGCTTTGAGGTAAGCAAACTGAGCATTACTCCGGGACAGGCTATAGTCGGCACGCCGGTTACCATAACGGCTCAAGTAGTCAATAGCGGCGGCAGCGAAGGCAGCCATAGCCTGAACTTAAACATAAATGGTGCCACTAAAGCCACTATGGAGATATCCCTTGCCCCCGGAGAAAGCCAGACAGTCAGCTTCACGGTAACCAGAAATATGCCAAGTAGATATGAGGTGGCACTGGATAACTTAAGCGGCGAATTCACTCTGTCACTGCCGATTATTTACTGGGTAATCACGTCTATCGTTGCCATCGCCACTCTACTAATCGGATTAGCACTAGGCTTCAACTTAGCAGGCCGAAGAAAATGGCTGGGCGAGGTGAAGCCGCCCCGGGCAAAGTTACCAGCCATAAAATTGCCCAGGCTCAAATTGCCCAAACTAACGCTGCTTAAAATCAAACCATTCGGCAAAGAGGGGCCTAAAACAGAGCTAGCCAAAGCTGGCAAGATATCTGAAGCCGAGCCGACAGCCCCAATTGCTACAATTACAGAGCTACCCAGAGCTGGCAAGATATCCGAAGCCGAGCAGACAGCCCCAGTTGCTACAATCACCGATTTACAAATCATACCTGACCAACTTATCCCAGGCAGCAACGCAAGCATAATTGTCACCGTAACTAATAACAGCCAATTCACCATCATATTGCAAAAGATAGAGCTTAAAATAAATGGCGAAGTTGAAGCCGTCAAGAAGATAACCTTTTTAAGCCCCGAGGAAAGTCGCCAGGTCATCTTCGTCATTACCGCAGGTGCACCCGGTGACTATCAAGTTGACATAGATGGTTTAACCGGCAGGTTTAGTGTAGTGCCCGCTGCTGGAGAGAGTCAAGAGAGCATACCCCTAGATTGTTGAGCAACTTCAGTAACAGGTAGAATTACCGACACTCCCGATGACTAAAACAGCAGGCGTTTAGAATTTAAGAGATTGTTTAGCAACGCCCCATTCTTATGCATCTTAACTCACTAATGTAGCCTCGACCCTTCAGAGTCGAGTTCCCGAGGTTATCCCGCAAAGCGGGACGGGGCTACACGTCAAAAATAATCCTTGGCTAGAGCCGCGCAGCTACATTGGTAAACAATCTTAGAATTTAAGGAATTTGACTTTTGATGTTTTATTTTTGCATTTCTTTATGTATTTAGGACTTTAATCCTAGTTTGAAGTGTGACTAAATTGCTACATCAAAACGTTACCTACAGGTGATTCGAAAACGGACTCGACCATATAAACTAGCGCTGGAATGGCCAGAATTAGGTTTATATGGCTGCCTGTTTTCCTTTTTCTCTGCCTGGCGGCAAGGTTCCTGCCCCTTCAGGCTTTACAAGGTAGTTCTGAGGTTGAGCCAGGCTCTGTAGCTGTCATTACTTCTCAATTTGAGTCTGCTAGTTATGAATCGACAGTGGCGGCTTCGAATGATGACTATTCTGGAAGGCAATGGGCTATCCCAAAGACTATGGCGCCTCAGGCGTGGGAATTTACATCGGGAAAGGCCAGCGTTGTTATCGCTGTCCTGGACACGGGGATTGATAAGGGGCATGAAGATTTGGTCGGTAAGGTTATAGCTGAGGTGAATTTCGCTGATAGCCCGACCGCTGATGACGTATATGGGCATGGTACGCATGTTGCCGGCATCATTGCCGCAGCGGCGAATAACGGTGCCGGTATTGCTGGCGTGGCGTATGATTGTCGTTTGTTGAATGTTAAAGTGGCTGATGATTATGGTATATTTTATGGTTCCGTAGCGGCTAAAGGTATCAGGTGGGCGGTGGAGCATGGTGCTATGGTTATAAACATGAGTCTTTTCAGCACTGAACCATCACGGGACCTGGAGGAAGCAATTAACTATGCCTGGAGCAAAGGAGTTGTTGTGGTAGCTGCCGCCGGCAACTGTATAGGTACAAAGATAGCCTATCCGGCTTATTACTCCAATTGTCTGGCGGTGGCAGCTACTGACAGTAATGATTATGTGGCGTCGTGGTCGAGTCAAGGTGATTGGGTAGATGTAGCCGCTCCTGGTGTGGACATCTATTCTACATTGCCTGGTGACCAGTATGGCAGTAAAAGTGGCACTTCAATGGCTGCGGCTCATGTATCCGGGTTAGCTGGTCTACTTTTTGCTCTGAGAAGTGATAAGAATGGCAGCGGTTTTGTCAATGACGAGGTGCGAGCAGCTATTGAGGGTGGCTGTGATGCAGTTGACATCAGTAGAGTTAAAGGGCGTATCAACGCTTTTCATGCAGTAAACAAGGCATTAGCTTTGAGGTAGTCTTTGCCACAGGGCGTTTATAAATTTGTCATTAAAAGATATCCGGCGGAATTAGTAAATTACATGAATGTAGCCTCGACCCTTCAGGGTCGAGTTCCCGAGGTTATCCCGCAAAGCGGGACGGGGCTACACGTCAAAAATAATCCTTGGCCAAATCCGCGCGCTCCGGGATAAGGAGTTGAATCCAGCAAGCGTCTACCGCCAATCCTGTAACCAACTCATTAACAAGCGGGGCAAGGACATCTTCAGGTTCAAGCGGACTGTGGACAATATTGCAGATACGTTCTAGGAAGGAGAAGGTATCATTCCCGCCAGACTCACGTGGTGGAGGCATTGTCATCATACGATTATTATAATGTGCAATTAGCTTTAAGGCAATAGCTGGCTGTTGCAATTTCTGTATTCCAGTCGTAATATGTTTGAGATGAAGAGGAAAAGTATTGAAAATCGGAGATATCATGGCAGAAGACTATGGAATCATCGACGTCTGGATGCAGCACCCAACACCTAAACACTCAAACCAGCCCATTTTCGATTCTCTTCGAAGATGGACGGGCATGGAGAAAGTGACTGAGGATGTTCCCGTAGAGGTCACCATTGCAGCCATGGATGAGGGGGGTGTTCAGCTGGGTCTAATATGTGCCTGGTGGGGTCCTCTGGGGCCAACCATATCAAACGACGAAGTGGCGGATATTGTCAAGAAGTATCCTCACCGTTTTGTGGGGATTGCGTCGGTTGATTTGTACCGACCTATGGATGGCATTCGAGAGCTGAGGCGATGTGTGCGTCAGCTTGGCTTTAAGGGCTTGAGAATTGTCCAGTGGTACTGGAACCTGCCCCCGACTGACAGGCGCTATTATCCTCTATACGCTGAGTGTATCGAGCTTGGGATTCCATTCTGTTGCCAAGTCGGCCATACTGGCCCTCTTTGTCCTTCCGAACCGGGGCGGCCCATCCCCTATATTGACGAGGTAGCCCTGGAATTTCCTGAACTCAAAATCGTTGGGGGTCACATCGGATATCCCTGGACGGTGGAAATGATTGCGGTGGCAACGAAACACGAAAATGTCTATATAGATACCTCGGCCTATGTCGCTAAAAGATATCCGGCGGAATTAGTAAATTATATGAAAAAGAACGGCAAAAAGAAGGTTATGTTCGGAACTAATTACCCGATGGTTACAGCAGCGCGGTGTTTAAAAGATTTGGATACCCTAGAACTCAATGATGAAGTGAAGAAGCTATTCCTCTGTGAGAACGCAAAACGAGTATTTGGGCTTTAATGAGGGATTAGGTTCCTCTTTATATAGGAATTCCTTTGCTAGTTTCCTCGTTCTTGTGCTCCGGCTCTGCAGTTCTCTCTTAACGAATACCTTATATCCTGGCTTTGTCGCAGGCGCCGGATATAAATCACAGTTGGTGAATACCAGCGATTTCCACGCCTGCTGTGTCCAATACTCCCTTAATTCGCTGACATTGTGTCCAGTCAAAGCGTAATGCAACGCCACAGTCGCTGGAGAATTCCCGCGGTGTAGGAATCAGTTTGATAGCAAACCCTTCTTTTGCCAGCAGTTTTTCAGCGCGCATAACCGATGAAGTGGTATGAAACAATATTACTCCGTATTCTATCATAAGCCAACGACCTTCTCTATTGCCGAGATTGCCGTGGTGATATCATCCATCGTGGTGAAGACACCCGGCGCCAGCCGCACTGTACCTTCGGGAAATGTGCCGATTGTCTTGTGTGCTGCCGGAGCACAGTGCAGGCCAACACGGGCCAGTATGCCATAACCCTCATCGAGCATCAGGCCAATTTCCGAGACCTGCCTGCCTGTAGCAGTGAAGGATATAATGGCCACTGTCTTTTCAGGGTCATGCGTTCCGTGTACTTGGATACCCGATATGTTAGACAGACCATCGATGAGCGTTCTGGTAAGCTTCCTCTCTTGTGCCCGGATTGTCTCTATACCCCTGTCCATAATCCAGTTTATGCCGGCACGTAAACCGGCAATTCCGACAATATTCGGGGTACCGCTCTCAAATTTGTCAGGGAGATGTTCTGGCTGCTCCTCCAGCTCTGACTGACTCCCCGTGCCACCTCGCATCAGGGGCTCAATCTGCGAGGTGTCAACATGGTCACCGATAACAAGTCCACCGATTCCCGGAGGACCCTGCAAGCCCTTGTGCCCGGTAAAGGCAAGGAAATCAATCCTGCTTATCTTCATATCTATGGGAATGACCCCCGCAGTCTGTGCGGCGTCTACCAGCAGTAAGGCACCAGTCCGGTGGGCAAGGGGTGCAACCTCGGCGATGGGCAGCATCGTCCCTACCACATTGCTGGCGTGAATAAGGACCACGAGACGGGTGCTGGAGTCTATTGCTTTGGCGATATCGTTTATGTCGAGGCTGCCATCAGAAGCGCAGGGGACGACATCGAGGATAAGCCCGTGTTTCTCTAAGCTTCGCAGTGGTCGCATTACAGCGTTATGCTCCATGGAACTGGTGACAACGCGGTCCCCGGGCTTAAGCAAACCTTTCAGGACAATGTTTATAGCATGAGTTGCATTGCTGGTGAAGATGATTCGTGTCGGGTCGCTGATATTGAAAAAGTGAGCAATATCTTCCCTTGCCTCATATACCACGCGTGCTGCTTCAACAGATAGATGGTGCCCGGAGCGGCCGGGATTGCCCCCGGCGCGCTCCAGGACATCTACCATTGCCTTCAAGACTTCAGGCGGCTTGGGCCAGGATGTTGCCGCATTATCCAGATAAATCATTTTCGTAGTATTATACGGTAGTTGCCTCCGGGTTGCTCCTCCACGGTGACATCCCAGCCAGAATTTTTGGCTAGGCGGGAAACGTTTTCACGCGCGGTGCTCGAATCGACGAGGACTTCTACGGTCCCTTTGCCCAGCTTTTGCAAGGCCTTCTGTGCAAGCATTGCCGGCTGTGGACATGACAGCCCGCGAGCGTCTACAATCTCAACATCGCTCATGATAAACCTCCTATGTTCTAACTTCCCGCATTGTCAGACCTATTACAATGCATATCACCAGCCCGACTATTACCGTAATCGGTCCAAATGCAGCCGGACCAGCGGCTGAACTTGCCATACTGAAGTTGTGAGCAAATCCAGCGCCTACAACCATTCCGGCAACAAACATGCCGGCATCAGCATCACCTTCTCCAGAAAGGAATAGTTGCCGCCCGGGACAGCCACCAGCCAGAGTGAAGGCGAGACCAGCCAGCACCATACCACCGAAGTTCCACAAGGCATTGGTATGAGCTACCGGCTGGTTCTGGAATCCGGGATGAAATTGGCTAAGCGCCAGATTGGTGACAAAAGCAGCCACGATGAAAGCAAGGACGCCGTAAAGAAGGTGAGATTCACGGAGCAAGATTGCGTCTCGTATAGCTCCCACGGTGCAGAAACGGCTGCGCTGAGCCAGGAAACCGATGAAAAGCCCAACAGCAAGGGAAATGACTATCAGAGCATGTTGACTGCCAGGGCCTTTCTCTGAGAAAAATATCGGGCCGGTAGGATTCCCATTGGCATCTCGTCCGAATTGTGGAGCCAAAATCAAAAGCACAAGCAGGGTTACCATTATGGCAGGCATTACCCATCCCAGGGCTTTTGGAGCCGGACGGTTACGCCCTAGACTGAATCCCATCTTCAAAAAACCGATGCCTATGCCAATGCCGGCTACAAGTCCGAGGATGCCGAAGATGGCGTTCCAATCGCCGCCACCTAATCTCAGATAAGCGCGCCACGGGCAGCCCAGAAAGACCAGGGCGCCAAATACGGCAAACATACCTAGCAGAAAACGTACCAGCGGCGCCGAGCCGGTACGAGGTTTGAATTCTCTGAAGGAGATAGCTGCAATGAGGGCTCCAAGCACAAAGCCGATTATCTCTGGACGGATATACTGTACTACGCTGGCGTGGTGCAAAGCCAGAGCACCGGCAATATCACGGCTGAAGCAGACGACACAGATTCCCATGTTACCGGGGTTGCCCAGTTTGACCAGCACAGGTGCCAGAATTCCGACAACGAGGCCAGTAATAATTGGACCCCAACGAGATGTAAGAAACCTTGAAACTGAAGACATTAAAGCTCCTTTCGTTATAGTTTTCCCACCACGTGGATAACCATAACGAGGAGCTGATGGAGAGTTTCAGGCAGGCAAGAGCATCAGGGCGACGTTATGGACTTTCCACGCAGCAGGGGCTAGAGAATGATGCACAACATGCATCTCGCCTGCTAATCAGGTGCGGCGATTTAGAACTCTCATAGCGTCACCCCCTTTCTGAGAATGTCCTGTTTTGAAAAATCTGGGGGAGATTATACAAAAACAATCCAAGTGAGGCAAGGCTGTGTATTCGTCCAGTACATTGGTGACATATCCCTTTTTTACAAGGTCGTAGGGATAGACCTTTAGGTCTGTCCGCTTGGGACAGGTCTGAAGACCTGTCCCTACATTTGCTGTCACCGCGAGGAGTCCCGATTTATCGGGACGACGTGGCGATCTCGCTACTTCTTTTGTCATAGCGAGGAACGAAGTGACAAAGCGATCTAGGTGCGGTGAGGAGATGAGGTTGCCACGCGGAGTTTACCCTGAGTGAGATTCTTCGGTCGCTTCGCTCCCTCAGAATAACATAAAGAAGGGCTCGCAATGACGGAGGTGAGTTGCTAAATAATCTCGAACCTTATCCTGTGACGGCGGCTGTTTCTCTCCGTGCCATTTTCATGGCGTCGGTGGGACATACGTACATGCAGATGCCACAGCCGATGCAACGGTTAGCATCGCGCACGGCTAAATCCCCATCCATTTTCAGGGCCTTCATCCAGCACCTATCTACGCAGGCACCACAACCAGTACAGGCATCGTCGTCTATCTTAACAATCCAGTTGGCAATAAAAGCCTTATTGGGTACAGGGGAGCGTGCCGCGCCTCTTAAGAAGGGGCAATGGCAGCCGCAGCAATTGCACAGAAGGTCAATGAATTTATCATTGCTATTGGCAAAATTATGGACGAGGCCGGCCTTCTCCGCTTCATCTATGCTCTTCCTGGCCTCCTCCTTGGAGAGGAGACGGACAAATCCGTGACTGTTGGCGAATTGAGCTGATGGGCCGAAAATCATGCACAGGTTATTCTTGGGTTTATCACAAGGCCTGTCCAGCAAGTCACCCTGATGTCGGCAGACACACGTTCCGGCAGCAATATACTCCGTTTTGTCTATAAGTTTCATCACCTCATCATAAGGTAGGATTGTGGAGAGGTCGAAGATTTCCTCCTCCACAGGGACTTTTTTGGTTGCCGACGTGTCAGCGGCAGCAGACGGGGGTGGTGCTGTCATCATTATGTTTTTCATGGCTTTTCCATAGGATTTGAGTAGCTGCGCCAGGCGCTTGGTACGCTCGTCTACTCTGCCGTGCATGAACTGGAATTCGAGAATGCCGGGAACGATGGGTAGTAACTCATAATACCTTTTGCCGTCCTTTTCCCGTGAACGCACCACACCTTTATTCACCATCTCTTCCAGTTGCTTTCTTAAGTCCTCGACATTGGTTCCCTTCATCTTGCTGGCCAAGTCCTCAGCAGTTGCGGAGCCTATGGGCATGCTACAGGCAATCTCCGCCTGCTCCGGCGTGAAGAGTTCCCTGGCAAATGCATAAAATTCATCGCACGGAATCGAAGGATACGCAACACTGCGGGCATTAAGCGCTCCAGCCAGTCTGTTGTAGACGTCTTCTATCATGTTTTCCTATTTTCCTTTCTGAAGTTAATCTCCAAATTACTTGTGTGCAAATTTTCCTTGCACGTCCTATTATATAATAGAAAAATAGGTTAATCAAAATCATGCAGTAAAATTGATGTGATAAGCCGGGCAGGAATCAAAATGCAAGAGAACTGTCAACAGGAGTCCGCCTCGATTGTAAAAGTCCAGCAGAACTTAGCCAACTATTGTCTCGCCTTTACCATAGTGTATAATGTGTTTCCATTGGAATTGCTGTTATTTAACTATTTACAGGAGGTGAGAACTTAAGAGAAAAGACAAATAGAATTATAGGAAGTAGATGTTTAATCATAAATTATCATCAAATTGAAGGAGGCTAGGAGTAATGCAAAACGATAATGTAAAAAAGTATATAGCTGAATTAATCGGCACCTTTGCACTGGTTTTGGTCGGCTGCGGTAGTGCTGTGATAGCCGGTAAATACGTTGGGTTTCTTGGTATATCGTTTGCGTTCGGATTGACAGTGCTAGCCATGGTATATGCGATTGGAAGGATATCAGGGTGCCACATAAACCCTGCAATAAGCCTGGCAATGCTTGTTGCCGGCAAGATGAACTGGAAAGATACGGTTTTCTATATCATAGCTCAATGTATAGGTGCTATCATCGCTGCAGGGATTCTACTGGCAATTGCGGTAGGTAATAGCGATTACTCTCTAGCTGTCAACGGACTGGGACAGAATGGTTATGGGGCATACTCTCCTGGTGGCTATTCGCTATTGGCCTGCCTTATTGCAGAGGTAGTTCTCACCGCGCTATTTCTCTTTGTCATATTTGGTTCCACCAGCAAGAAGGCACCTGAGGGTTTTGCTGGATTATCCATCGGCCTTTCTCTTGTGCTTATCCATATTGTTGGAATACCAATAACAGGGACATCTGTTAATCCCGCTAGGAGCTTGGGGCCAGCTGTTTTTGTCGGCGGTGCCGCCCTGTCTCAATTGTGAGAAAATGAAACCATGGGTATCCCTTTACTAAGATATGATAAAGTTGCTCATCTCATCTTAGAAAGGAGATACCAGAATGCATTATATTGGAATGGACTGCCATATCACTACCTTGGATTTTGCC
>VGNY01000018.1 GCA_016865895.1 Chloroflexota bacterium
CTCTGTGCTAATGTCATTTAGGGCTTACCTCCTTATGGTTTGTTGCTTAGACTATAAAGTCTACCACAAGGTAGGTGAGCCCCAATTCTTACCCTTTCGGAAAAGCCTGAATAAAAAGAACGCTACTAGGCCATCCTAACCTACCACCGATTGTTGTACCACTTCTTAGGTTATCCTTGTTGCAGCTGGACATTTAGGCTCCAGGGTATGCCCGGTAATCACGCCTGGATGAGCTCAGATTGGTTTGCTTAATAATGGCAGACTAGCAAACCGGTGATGAAAAATTCTATCTGGCTGTCGGCGATTTCATGCTTATATCATGTTGCCAACGAAAGCTTATCTTTGGGAACTGATGTCATGGTATGCATGGCCTTAGCAACCAGGGTTTCAACATCACCCTTGATGGAATAAACTTCGGCTTCGGTAATTAGAATTTGTTTTCCCGCTTTTAGCACCTGGGCTCTGCATTCTAGAAATCCCCCGCTTGCGGGTCGTAAATAGTTGATTTTATATTCTACGGTAAGGATGCGCTGTCTTTCCGGAACCAGGGAATAGCTGGCATATCCGGCAGTATGGTCAGCCATCGTGGCGAGCACGCCTGCATGGACAAAACCATCCTGTTGCAGATGACGCTTGGCAATTTTCAGTCGTGTGATAAATTTGCCCGGCTTTAAGGATACCGGGGTCAATCCGATATATTTAGTGAATCCCTGCACCGCATCTTTCTTTAGAAATTCCAACCTGGCCTTCATGACTTTCATGGGGCTCCTCCGGTCTTCTCTATTTGCGTTTAAAAATTTTAGAGCTGGCATAGCATAGGTCAACAACGAAGCTTCGATATCAGTAAATAAAGAGAGAGTGTCCTTTAACTGCATACGTAGTTTGAAACCACGATATAAGCCAGCACAGCACCTATAATAATCCAGATTACAATTCTGGGCTTCATGTTACACTAACCTCTTCGGTGTCAGTCAACCAGCATGAGAGAGTAGATGTTTCGAGTTTCTGTTCTCTCCCTGAGAGGCACAATGAAAAAGCCGTTGTTCCGTGCTGTCTGAAATACATCAATGCCGCATGACTCCATCGAAGGTCTGGCTCTGAAACCAAATTTACAGGGGTTGCCGCTGAGCTTGGCACATTCTTTGCAGATAAGACAGGGGCCGGCTACGAAAACGAATGTCTTGTAATATCCGTCCTTGAACAGCTCGCCTTCTAAATCTATCAGCATGTCATGGAAATGCCGAAATCGTTTTCCCCTGCCCGGTGCTTTGGGATTTTCCAGGTGGAATAGAATGGCGCGGCGGTAACAGTCGATAACTGCTCTTGTCTGTTCCGGTGTCGGGGTGTCCGGCGGGCAGCAGTATCCTTTGCCATATTCAGTACAGCCAAACTGACATTTCCACCGTACCCAGGGCGCAGTGACCACACTGCCGGGGTCAATCTGCTTGGCATGAGTAGCCCCTTTCTCTATAGCTTGCCGACAATATTTCTCCAAATCTGAGTCTGGCATACTTCCCCCTTGGAGTGACGCCCAATTATACACTTACTCAAATCAAGGTGCTCGTCGAAATAATCCGCTACTTCTGTTGTTGCTTACTGGGCAGCCATAGCTTCTGGGACAGGCCATTTTCCTCCATAAACCTGATGGCATCGCCGGTATCTCCAATCCGCTTCGTATCATGGGCATCGGAGCCCACCGAAAGACGAATATCTCTTGAAGCAAGCTTATGCCAGATACTTCGAGCCCAGTTGCTCCTATATCTGTCGGGATAATGTGTGTTCAATTCAATAAAGATTTTTTCTTTTTCCAGTATATCGGCAGACTTCTCCAGAAAAATGACTTGGGCATGAGCTATCCCCACCGGGATTTTCAATTGAGGCTTGACCTGACTGACTAAGTGACTCAGCCTGGGACCCATCTCTACATCCTCAAATAGCGCATAGTCCAGCTTGTTCAGTTGGAGGAAAGGCAAGCCATTTAGAATCGACATCTCCAGGCCAATCCAGATATTTATTTTGGGCTGGTAGAGTTGTTTAAGCCCTGTCAATTCGGCAATATACTCATCGAGCTGGGTTATTGATGTGATAGAGTACCACTCGAGGTCGCCGTAGTGGTCGGTTATTCCCAAATCCTTTATGCCGAGGGCGATGGCCTTGTCTACCACAGCCCTCAGCTCAGAGTTGCCATCTGAGTAGGTGGTATGAACGTGTAAATCCATTTGTCTTGCTCTCTTAACCTGTTGCGAAATTTTACTTGTGCTTGCGAGCCCTTCGCCCCCTGTCATCCTGAGCCCTCCCTTCATGTCATTCTGAGCGTAGCAAAGAATCTCATCGTGCTCCTCCCCTCCGAGATTCTTCAGTCGTCCCGATAAAATCGGGACTCCTTCAGAATGACAATTAAAGGAACCACGAGCGCCACGCTGCTCGCCCTCTCATAATGACAGAATAAACGGATTATGGCACCCGCACAATACCGGTAATTATTTTACACTACCTGATTACGGGCGCTTGGGCTTCAAGACGATGGACGGCTCTGTCTTTTTGTAGTAAACAAAACCCTCGGCTTTTCTAACTTTGCCATACCTGGCTTCCAGTTTATTTAGTGGGCCGGCATCGAGTGCTCTCGTGGGACAGGCTTCAACGCAAATCGGCTTCTTTTTTTCCTTCCACCTTTCCAGGCACAGGTCGCACTTCTGCATCTTGGCATCTGGCTCCGGCCCAAATTGAGGCGCATCGTAAGGGCAAGCCTTCAGGCAGGCAACCTTACATTTCACATTACCCAGGCAAACTTCTCTATTGACAACGACAATCCCATCTTTTTTTCTCTTCGAAATAGCCTTTACCGGGCAAGCTGGTAGGCAGATAGGGCTGGCGCAGTGGTAGCAGGGTACAACAAGGTAGCTGACGAAGACTTCAGGGCACTTGCCTGCTTCCTTGTAGAGGACTCTTATCCATTTTGCTGGCCCGGCGGGTATGTCGTGCCAATCTTCGCAGGCCACTATGCAAGTGCCGCATCCGGTACATCGAGTCTGGTCAAAATAAAAGCCAATCTGCATTGTCCTTTAGCCTCCCTTTCTAACCTGAACCAGCGCTGTGTTCAGTGTGCTGGCGCCACCTGCTGAGTACTCGTCTTTGGTCAGCACATTAGCACAACCACCCCGGTCTATGCCTTTGTCATCCGGCTGATACCAGCCACCCTCGTAGAGACAGACCACACCGGGCATTATCCTTTCGGTTATCCAGGCCGGGATAACCACCTTTCCTCTGTCATTAAAAAGCATGACTTCATCGCCGTCTTTAATACCTCTCGCCTCAGCATCGGCAGGGTTAATCCACAATCGTTGGGGGACTAGCTCTTTGAGCCAGGGGACATCGTGCATTGTGGAATGTGCCCTCACCTTGGGGTGAGCAGTGATAAGCTGAAGTGGATATTTCTTGGCCAGAGGGTCGTTCAGGTCTTCCCAGGTACCAAGGTACTTCGGAATAGGTGGACAGAGCGGGTTGTTGATTTCTGCGGCTCGCTGAGAATAAATCTCTATCTTTCCTGAAGGAGTGGGGAAGGGATTCTTTTCCGGGTCTTCGATTTGCTCCCTGAAGGCGACTATAGGCTGTGGAAGTTTGACTCGGTGAATACCCTCGCTCCTGAACTTATCGTAGTCGGGTATATCTTTAGCCATGTCCGGTGCCAGACTAACAAGCAGCCTGAGCCACTCATCTTCTGTCTTGTCATTGTAATCGTGAATTCCCACTCTAGGAGCTAGCTCACAGGCGATTTCAAAGTCCGATTTACATTCGCCGGGCGGCTCAATAACCTTGTTTATATACATATAGTATGGGCCGGATGGCCAGGGCCGGGTCAAGTCGTTCCTCTCTATATCAGCGCTTACCGGCAGCAAGATGTCGGCAAACTTAGCCGTTGGAGTCATGAACAGTTCTGGAACGACGATGAACTCAGGCTTCTTCAATGCCTCTGCAGCTTTGTTGGTATTTCCAAGCTGGTTCAGGAAGTTGTTGCAGCAGAACCAGACAAATTTGATGTCGGCGGGGTAACCGCCGGCTTTTCCTGTGAGCATAGCATCGAATATTTTGTTCGTATGTATCCTGTAAACTAGGCGGCGGATGAGGTCAAGAGAACCGCGCACAGAGGGTGCAGCAGCCTCAACAGGGTTCTTGGGTACAGGTATTGCCGGAGACCGGAACATGTGCCCTACAGGCAGACCCATAAGTCCACTACCGGCGTGTCCACCGGGGATGCCGACATTTCCCGTCATTGCTGCCAGGGTCATGGCACATCTGGTGAATTGCTCCCCCATGGCACTGCGTGCCGGACCCATGCCATCCATAAGAGCTGCTGGTTTGATGGTGGCATATTCTGTGGCCAGGCGCTCTATGGTAGCTGAAGGGACACCTGTAATTGCTTCAGCCCATTTCGGTGTCTTCTCAAGACCGTCTTCAGTGCCCAGAACATAGTCCTTGAACTGGTCAAACCCTATGGTATATTTATTAAGAAATAGTTCATCGTGAAGGTTATCTTTCACCATCACATAAGCCATGCTTATCATCATGGCAGTATCTGTGCCCGGCCTGATAGGTATCCATTCGTCGGCAAGGGCTGCTGCCGAGTCAGTGTATATAGGGTCAACAGCTACAATCTTAGCCCCCACCTCCTTTGCCTGGATGAGATGAAACATGGTGTTGGTGCCTGAAATCATCTTCGCCGGGTCCCAGCCCCACATGATTATCAGTCGGGAATTGAGCAGGTCCTCTCGACTATTACCGACCAGAGTGGTGCCATACTGCGCCGTTACCGCCCAAATACAGCCTTCAGACGAGACATTACCATAGTGGGTGGTATAACCGCCGAACATACTGAGTAGTCTTGCCATGACAGCAGGGCCTGAGTGAAGGGCTGCCAGGTAACCACCACCGATGACCAGAAAAATAGCAGAGTTTCCATAAGTCTCCTTGACCCTCTTTAACTCGGAGGCTATGGTATCCAGGGCTTCATCCCAAGATATCCGTTCGAACTTGCCCTCTCCTCTGGCGCCTGTTCTTTTCAAGGGGTACTTGAGGCGGGCTGGATGATAGACAAATTGCCGATAAGCACGGCATCTGAGGCAAGCCCTAAGTTGTTGCGGCTCTGGCGCATCATCGCCCTCAATCCTGATAACTACCCCGTCTTTTACATGAAACTTCAGCGGGCATCTGCCACCGCAATCGTGAGCTGTGGCTCCTGTTATAACTTTTGTACTGCGACTTGGCTGAGTTTTCTCTTTAGCGCTCATATTAACCTCCTGACGTAGATTTTATCCTCCAGGTGTTTGCTGCCCTCGTTGGCGGTAAGTCTTGATATAGCGGCGGGCATATTCGTCTTTGCCTAGCAGAAGGTCGGCAGCCAGAACAATAGAGCGCACCTTAGCCACATCCACGACAAGGCAGGTGACACCTGCGGCAATGGCCATAGCCACAAAGGCATTGTTGAGCAAGTCACGGTCGGGCATACCGTGGGAGACATTGCTGACTGCCAGAACTATGTTAACCCCGAGTTCAGCTTTAACCCGACGCACGGTTTCGATGGTGACCAGGCCGGATTTAGTATCAGCACCTATGGTTAAGGCCAGAGGGTCAATTATGATATCCTGTCGAGGGATGCCCGTCGCTTCAGCTCGCTTAACTATCTTACGGGCAACGGCTACCCTCCGCTCAGCGTCATTAGGAATACCATCATCGTCTTGCACCAATCCGATGACGGCAGCACCATATTCTTTGACCAGTGGCAAGATGGCTGACAGGGAGCGCTCCTCGCCGGTGACTGAATTGATGAGCGGTTTCCCCTTGTAAACCTTGAGGGCTGCTGCTAAAGCCTCAGGATTGGCACTATCAAGGCATAAAGGTATGTCTACCGTCCCCAGCACCGTCTGTACCACCCTGGGCAGCATGGTTACCTCGTCCACGCCGAATGTGCTTACATTGACGTCAATGATGTCGGCTCCAGCCTGTGCCTGTGCCAGGGCTTCCTCACAGATAATTTCTAAGTTGCCAGCCTTCAGCGCCTCGGCCAGCTTTTTCTTGCCCGTAGGATTGATGCGCTCACCGATAAGCACTGTTGGTCGGTCATGCCCGATGATTACCTCTTTCATGGCGCTCGATACCATCGTTTCCATTATTTGGTTTTTCTCCTTCCGCCGTTTTCCAGACGGTATCTTCCCAGGTAGCTTGCCTGGATGAAGGTCTGGCTGAAGTTGGGGGCATTTGCCAGTTCAATGTAGTGGACTTGGGAGGCTATACTCTGTGCTTCTGCCCGCTTGCTCAGGGAAATTAGAGCCATCTTTGCCCCCATACCAGCAGCATTTCCTACCTGTCGAAAGCATTCCAAGGGCAATGACGGCAACATGCCGATGGCTATGGCGCTGGGAACGGAGATATAGCTGCCGAAGGCTCCAGCGATAATCATCTGATTGATTTCAGACTCAGAACAGTTATTTGCTTCCAAGAGCACCTGGATTCCAGTGCGGATGGCAGCCTTAGCCAGTTGTAGTTCTCGTAAGTCTTGCTGGGTGATAACGATGGCTGGCTCGTCAACCAATACAAACTGGCGCTGGTTGTCGTGGCTATGAACGCGATGATGACCGTCCTTCAGTCTGCCACTTTCGTCAATGATATCGGCCAGATAAAGCTGGGCTATAGCATCAAGTATGCCTGACCCGCAGATGCCAATCGGCGGTGCATCATCAATAGTCTGGTATTGTATAGCGTCACTTTCTATGCGCAGTCTTTCGATGGCGCCGCTGGCAGCCCGCATACCGTGCTTAATGTGACCGCCTTCAAATGCCGGGCCGGAGGCACAGGATACTGCGGTTATCCTACCGTTCTTTACTAAAGAGACCTCGGTATTGGTCCCGATGTCAAGCGCCACCGTTACTCCTTCAGCTTGTGGTGCTTCGGTAGCCAGCAACATTGCAACGTGGTCAGCACCGACAAAGCCAGCGATGTTAGGCAGCAAATGCACATAGGCACCGGGGGCAATATACAAGCCCAAATCACGACCTTTAATATCCAGAGCCTGTCTCACTGCGGGGACAAAAGGTGAGTGAACAAGCTGGCTGACCGGCAGTCCCAAAAACAGATGGTGCATGGCGGTATTGCCCACCACTACTACTTCAACGATTTCCTCTGCGCTGGCACCAACCTCGGCACACAGGTCAACGGCCAGTTTATTTATGGCTTCAACAGTCAGCTTCTGTAGCTGCCACGCTTGCTCCGGCGAGTTTATAACGCCAGCAATGCGGCTGATTATATCTTCTCCATGGCTTATTTGCGGATTCATAACCCCTTTAACAGCTAACGTCTGACCATTTTTCAAATCAACCAGATAGCCGGCGATTTTCGTGGTGCCCAAATCTATAGCCAGCCCTAGCTGCTGACTTGGCCAAAGACCTAGAGCTATCACCTCGTCATCACGCACTGAAGCCTGACATTCCCAGTTCCATGACCGCAGTTGGGTAGATAGATTACGCAGGAGCTCAAGGTCAACTCTGTGGCAGTCTAACTGGTGTTGCTGGTTTAATGCTTCCAGCAGGCGGTCAGCATCAGCCTGAAGGTCTGACAAAGAGGGAGTTGCTAGTTTTACACAGTAAGTCCTAACTGGAGGCTCTGGGACAACTGTGACTTCCAGCCCTTCCACCTGAATTCGTTGCGTGGTGGTCATTGATTCTGCCGGCAGGCTTATTTTGCAGTCGCTGGTGGGATGAGTCTGGCAGGCCAGCCGCCAGCCGGCTTTTAGTTCCTGGAATGAAAAGCCATCCAGTTCGCAGGAGGTTGGTTCTGAGGCAGTTCCGCTTACAATCTGCACCTTGCAGCACTGGCAGGTTCCCTGACTGCCGCACAGGCTGGCGATGCCCACGCCGAGCCGGCGGGCGCAGGCCAGAAGGGATTCGTCCTTCTGACATTTCCCTCTTCGCCCCAGCGGTTCGAAGTTAACTGCGTATTCTGTCATGCTTTTCCCAAATCTGTTTTTTGCCCTACTCATAGGCATATTCTTGTCATTATTCACTCATGTAGGGCGAGGCTTTTCCACGACCTGGGCCGTGGGGTGACCGGGTCGGGACAGGAGCCTCGCCCACAACCCCATACCGGCGACCCTAAAGGGTCGCACTACGACAGAAATAATTCATCCATCAACACTCACTATTTTGTAGCGACAGGTTCTCCTTAGATTGCAGTGGGCGCAGACTTGAGCCTGTGTCCAAGTTCTCATCTGTGGCCCAAAGCCGATGACCATAGAGACCGACTTACGGGGCACCATTACCCCTGATTCGGTCAGGCTCACGCCGACCTGCTCTGCCGGCACCAGGCGGAACACCTGCCACTGTTCGGTGAGAGGGAAACCCTGCACACCTGGACTCAAGGGACTGCTCGCCTGATAGCCGCGGGTTGATGCCTCCTGCGCTATTGACCTGCAAGCCTCTTGAAACAATGAGTCCACGGCGGCACTGCCGATGCCATCCAGAAGCAGACCTTTCACAGGTTCATTATTGGCGAAATAATCCACTACTTTTTCCTCGAGATTAGGGCCGATGGTGCCCACTACTATAGCCAGCTCCCTGGCTGATGAAAGGACGGAGGAGAATAGCGAGCCATTCAGTACCAGACCGCCTTCGAGATACAATCGGTCATGGTCTATATTGGCTATCGCATGGATTTCATAGGCGACAGCCGGTTCAAGGAGGCCGTCATTCTCTGCACTGGCAATCAACTCGCGAATTAGAGTTTTTGTCTCATCTCTGAGTCTGGAATAGTCCCTGATTCCCTGTCGTCGGAGGACGTCACTTACCTCAAGGCTCAGAGGAATATCACGGATAACAGGCATGTGTTTATATGTTGCCTCGCTTGATGCTACACATTTTGATATGTAGAGGTGGATTTGTCAATAGATTCCTGGCCTCGAGCCGATTGCGTTTTTTGTCAGTTAGATAACCAGGCCTAAACTAAAGCCTGCTTTTCTTCGTTGTATAGTCAGAACCGCAGAGAAATATGGAACATGACAATGAATAGAGAGCTTATCGCTATAGTTAGCAGCTTCCTGATTGTTTGTGTGGTTTTGTTATTATTTGCCTGGCATCTGCTTTAATGCCTGTTTGAGGTCAGAAATAAACAACTGCTCCCAATTCGATGTTGGATAAAAACATTTAGTTGCGGGGCTTTAACCCCACCTAAACACCCACCAAAGCGACCCTAAAGGGTCGCAGCTACGTCCTGCGATAAGAAACCCAAAACACCAAATCTTATATTCATCTTCCTCAGAACAACAGCGGAAGACAGTCTTTTCCAAATTCCGCCATTTTCACGGATTAGTGTGTTAGCTATGGGAAAAATAGGTGTAACTTATATTGTGCCTTTAAACACGGGCTGATGTTATAATGAACCTCCAAATGGACTATCGGCAGGCTGAAGACTATATTTTAAGTTTCACCGACTACGAGAAAATCCCGGGCATCGCCTACACATCAGCTAATTATGACCTGCGGCGGATGGAAAAATTGTTACAACCACTGGGCAACCCACACCTTGGAGCAAAAACAGTTCACATAGCTGGCACGAAGGGGAAGGGGAGCACTGCAGCCATGATTTACCAAACCCTCATCGCTGCCGGTTACAAGACAGGCCTGTTTACCTCGCCACATCTCCATACCTTGAGAGAGCGCATCAGGATTAACGGCACTTTCATTTCCGAGGCCGAGTTTGCCGCTTTAATAACGGAACTTAAACCGATTGTCGAGGCGGTTAACAGAGAAGCTGCTTATGGCGAGCTGACCACCTTTGAGATACTGACAGTCGCTGTTTTCGCTCATTTTAACAAGAACCATGTGGATTTTCAGGTGCTGGAGGTTGGACTAGGAGGCAGGCTTGATGCCACCAATGTAGCGAAAGGCGATGTCTGCATAATTACATCTATCAGCCTTGACCATATCGAGATTCTAGGCGATACTATTGCCAAGATAGCCGCCGAAAAGGCGGGCATAATCAAGCCCGGATGTACAGTAGTCAGTGCCCCACAAACCAGGGAAGCAGCCAAAATAATTGAGCAAGTTTGCCACCAACAGCAGGCAAGATTGATTCAAGTAGGCAAAGATGTCACCTGGCACAAGACAGGTGGAGACTTATCTCATCAAATATTAACAGTCCAAGGCAAAAACGGAAATTATAACCTGACCATTCCTCTGCTCGGCGACCACCAGCTGGAGAATGCAACCACAGCCGTGGCAGCTTTAGAAGCTCTAGCTTTCCTGGGAACTAAGATTTCCCACAAGAACATAATTCAAGGACTAAGCCAGGTAAACTGGCCAGGTAGACTTCAGATTTTGAGCCACGAGCCGATGGTGGTCGTTGATGGAGCCCACAATGACTACTCAATGAAGAGATTGGTAGAAGCTGTAAAGAAATATTTTGATTATGACAGGTGCTTCATTATCTTCGGCACCTCGTGTGATAAAGACATCTCTGGAATGGTACGAGAGCTTAAGCCCCTTGGTGACCACATCATCATAACTAGCTCCTCACACCCCAGGGCAGCCTCCACCTTGATATTGTCCGATAAGTTCGCCAAGTTGGGAGTTAAAGTAAAGATAGCTGAGAGCGTTCCCGATGCTCTTTCTCAAGCTCTGGCTTCAACCGGAAAAACAGGCCTTATCCTGGTCACAGGCTCCCTTTTTGTTGTGGCTGAAGCAATAGACTATACCAGCAGAGCAGGGACTGCAGATGTCAACCAGAGGAATCGGTGACAGAAGAGTTAACTGCCTCTTTGGGTAATACCTGTGCGAAAAGTCGCTGTAATGCCATTGTATGACTACAAAGTCCCCTTTGAGAAAAGAAATGGCAGGTACAATGCCACTTTTTATTTTTAAAACTGACCGTATAGCTGCTGTGCTCACCCCGGAAATCTGCAGCGAATTCTGACAGGGTAACACGGTCAGGCTCTTCAGCATAGCGTTTGGCTTTCTCAACCTTTCCAATAAGACTTGATTGCATTGTAAGACCTCCAAGAATAAGTATATTACGTGACTGTGAAAAAGTCCACGAACGCGCACAGCTTTGCCTTGCCTTTGACCTCAGTCGCAAGCTACAATACATAGGTTTAGGGGGAAACCAGGAAAATGCGTGACGAGCTTCCCAACGCTTTAAGAGGACACGACGCCGATTACATCGAGATTCGGCTTGAAGAAAGCCATATAACCCGGATTGTTTACCGCGGTAAAAGGCTAGAGGAAATAGGCAAAACATCGAGCGTAGGTGGCAATGTGCGGGCGCTGGTCAAAGGCGGTTGGGGCTTCGTTAGCTTTAACAACGCTGATAAGCTTCAAGACAAGGTGGAGCTAGCCGCAAAGCAGGCAAGGCTTGCCGGTAAACAAGACTTTAAGCTCAGCCAAACGGAGCCGATAATTGACGTGGTACCTACCGAAATAAAAAGAGACCCAATGACCACCATCCCACTGGCATCAAAAAAGCAACTGCTTGACGGGTATAACGATATTATTCTGAGTACACCTAAGATCCAAACGTCTAACATTGGATATCACGATAGCCTAAGGAAAATAGCTTTTGCCAATTCCGAAGGCACTTATGTAGAGCAAACCAAAGCAGACATTAACCTGCGTCTGACAGCTATAGCCGCAGAAGATGGCCAGGTCCAGCAGATTGGGTTGAGTTTAGGTAGCCCGGGTGATTTTTCAGCCATAGAGAGTCTGCAAGAGCAGGTAAAGCAGATGTCAGAGCGGGCAGTAAGGCTTCTTTCAGCACCCCAGGCCAAAGGTGGCGAGTGTACTGTTGTCTTGGATCCGGTCCTGGCAGGCGTATTCGCCCATGAAGCCTTCGGGCACTTATCCGAGGCAGACCATATCTACGAAAACAAGCGGCTACAAGAGATTATGGTTCTCGGCCGAAGATTCGGCGAAAGGCATCTCAATATTGTTGACGGCGCTACCGTTCCCGGGCTGCGAGGCAGTTACAAATACGATGATGAAGGGGTGCCAGCAACCAAAACATACCTTATCAGAGAAGGTGTACTGGAAAGCAGGCTCCACTCCCGAGAAACAGCAGCCAAGATGGGAGAGAAACCTACAGGCAATGCCCGAGCCATTAACTACAGTTTCCCGCCGATAGTCAGGATGACCAACACTTATATTGAACCGGGGAAATCGTCTTTCGACGACATCATCAGTGATATCAAAGAAGGTATATATGCTAAGGATTGGTATGGAGGCACAACTGCCTTGGAGATGTTCACTTTCTCCGCCGCTGAAGCTTACATGATACGCAGCGGCAAGATAGCAGAGCTGCTTCGACCTGTAGTACTCAGCGGCAATGTCTTCGTCACCATGAGTAATATAGATGCCATCGGCAATGATTTGCAGATGAACCAAGGCGGCGGCTGTGGTAAAGGCGCACAATCACCTTTACCGGTTTCCAACGGCAGCCCACATATAAGAATCCGCCACTGCCTCATAGGAGGCCGGTAAATGGAAGAGATTTTGTCACGGGCCAAAAAGGTGGCTGAACAAGCTGAGGTATTTCAGGTCTCTTCCAAAGTGACGCCCGTTCGTTTCGAAGCTAATCGGCTGAAGCAAATCCAGGGCAAAGAAAGCATTAACACTGCCTTAAGACTCCTTAAAGGTGGCAAAGTTGGCTTCGCTCAGGCTAATGGCTTAATCGAGTCATCAACTCTGGTCGAAATGGCAGCCGAGACATGCCAATTTGGCACACCAGTAAAATTCAACTTTCCCAACTCAAAGGCCTATCCCAAGATAGACACGTTTGATTCACAGATAGACAAGGTAACTATCGAGGATATGGTCGAACTCGGAGAGCAACTTATCACTGCGATAAGACAACATACACCAGACATTCTGTGCGAAGCATCGGTAACTAAAGGAACCACTTCAGTCAGCATCATCAATTCAGAAGGCGGCAAAGCTAGCTACAGCAAAAGTTTTTTCAATCTGGGCGTTGAAGGTGTCCTCATTAAAGATGAGGATATGCTCTTTGTTGGTGATAGCCACAGCTCATGCCACCCTGTCTCCGATTTCAAGGCAATAGCTGAAGAGGTAATAAAACAGCTTGAGCTAGCCAAGAGAAACGTCAATATATCAGCCAGGCCAATGCCGGTGATTTTCACACCGCACGGCGTGGCTAGTACCCTGATAGCCCCTTTGATAGCAGCCTTCAACGGGAAAACAGTCTTTGATGGCGCTTCACCGCTAAAGGACAAAATGGGACAACAAGTTTTTGACAAAAAGTTTTCCCTGTGGGATGATGCTACTATACCTTACCAGGTAGCCAGTTATCCTTGCGATGACGAGGGTATGCCCGGTCAGCGAACGCCGCTTGTTGACCAAGGAATGGTGTCGCACTTTTTCTACGACCTACATACAGCAGCTCTGGCCAATACACTGAGCACCGGCAACGGCAGCCGCCACGGTGGCCTGCCAACACCTTCTCCCAGTTCCCTGGTTATAGAAAAGGGCGATACCTCTTTCTGGGATATTATAAAAGATACTCAAGAAGGTCTGGTTGTAGAGTTCTTAATAGGTGCCGAACAGGGTAACATATTAAATGGGGACTTTAGCGGCAATGTTTTATTAGGCTATAAGGTCGAAAAAGGAGAGATAGTAGGTAGAGTAAAAAATTCTATGGTTTCCGGGAATGTATATCAGGTCTTAAGACAAATCGAAGCGATTGGGCAGGAAACACGGTGGGTCGAAGGTTTTTTACTTGCACCCTGCCTCTACTGTTCTCATTTATCTGTAGCCGCAAAAGAAGAATAATGATTAGAACAAAAATGTAGGGACAGGTCTTATGATCATTGACAAAATATATTGGCATCCGGCAAAGGCAAAAGGCATTTTGCCTTGGGTAGATTGGAGCATCTGCTCTAGGCTACCCCTTATGCTGTTATGTGACATGATAATTAGGCAATAACCATTAGACCTGTCCGAGGCGGACAGACCTGAAGGTCTGTCCCTACAGAATTGCAAACTATAGCCACAAAGGCCGGGTAAAGAAACGGACATTCAGGGCAAATGATATGAAAAGCGCAGTTAAGCTCTATAAAGAACCACGTCCTAAGGCATGTGACCTGATTGCAGCTTGGCCCGGGATTGGGAACGTGGCACTTATAGTTGCCAAATATCTTAAGGATAAGCTAAACGCCGAGGAGATTGGGGAAATTGAGCCCTTCGATTTCTTTGACCCCATCGGCATTATGGTTAAAAGCAACATAATAGAAGCACCACAATTCCCAGAAAGTAAATTCTATTATTGGCACAACCCCGATTCTGACCGAGACTTAATCTTTTTTATCAGTGATGAGCAACCAAGCTTCAAAGGTTACGAGTTAGCTAACTGTGTCCTAGAAGTTAGCCGAAAACTTAAACTCAAAAGGGTATATACCTGCGCTGCAGCCATTGCCCGAATTCACCACACCGAAAAACCAAAGGTCTGGGGAGCCGCCACAAATCAGAAGCTCATCGAAGTGTTAAGAGGATACGATGTTATTCTCCGCGGTGACATACAGATTGCTGGACTTAATGGGCTGTTCTTGGGAGTAGCCAAAGAGAAGAACTTTGAAGGTGTCTGCCTGTTAGGTGAAGTACCTTCGTACACCACTCGAATACCCAATCCAAAAGCTGCCTTGGCAGTGCTCGACATCTTGACCAAGATACTCGGCATTAACATAAATCTGGCTGAACTTTCCAAAGTGGCCAAAGAATCGGACGAGGAAATGAAGAAACTAGCCGCTGAAGCCATGGGAGAGTTCATAGACCGCTACACCAAATCTGTGTGGCCACCAGAAGAAGACGAAGAAGAGGAAGACGAAGAGGAGATGGAATAAATGACAACGGAATCATCATCCCGTACTCAGCACATAGCAGAAATCTTTGATTCTACCAAGCCTCTGGCGAATTCTAAACTAATCCACTTATCAGACCTCAATGCCACGGAACTCAAGTTCTTGAAGGAAATGTGGACGAAAGCAGATGCGACACGACGACATCAAGTTGTCTCTCAGCTTGTTCATCTCAACGAGGTTGACATTAGACTCGATTTCAGCAGCGTTTTTGTTTTCTGCCGCCATGACCCCGATGAAGCAATCAGGATTAAGGCCATTGCCACTCTAGAGACAGAGGAAAACCACCGCCTAATCAACCCATTGATACAGTCTTTGAAGGAAGATAGTTCCCCTAGGGTAAGGGCAGCAGCAGCTATAGCTTTAGGCAAGTTCGCCCTTTTAAGCGAACAAGGAAACCTAACCGTCCACTATAGAGATGAGATATACACAGCTTTGTTAGGTGTCCTGGATAATAAGACCGAAACCGCTGAAGTAAAGCGCCGAGCATTAGAAGCTATTTCACCCTTCAATTTACCACGAGTTAAAGAACTTATTGAACAAGCCTATCACACCGATGATGTCAAACTAAAAGCGAGTTCCTTATATGCCATGGGTCGCAATTGCGACCCAGTGTGGCTCACCATCTTACTCGCTGAATTGAATAACGCTGAAGCTGAGATACGCTACGAGGCGGCTAGTGCCTGCGGCGAACTTGGTGTTGAGGAGGCTGTGCCTCACCTACTAAAGTTAATTAAAGATGAAGACGACCAAGTCCAAGAAGCAACTATAAAGGCATTAGGCGAAATAGGTGGTGAGCAAGCTAAACAAGCCCTGAACAAGCTGGCAAAAAATCCTCAGCCTAGAATCCGCCAGGCAGCTAAATCAGCCTTGAAGGAGCTACTTTTTTGCGAAGACCCACTATCTTCGGAGCTTTAACTAGGCCGCAAACATTAACTGGCAGCAAAGTCAGGCTGCGCCCAAAGCGCCTACAAGATGCTGTCAATGACTATAGCTGGCGGTGCGACGCTGAGTTATGCCGCCTCGACGCCGCTGTCCCCATATTATGCTCCTTCAGAGAGTTTTTGGAGAACTATGTTGAAGAGTTGCACCGCCCAAGCCTAATCTACCGATTCGCCATTGAAACCCTGGATGGAAAACACATTGGCAACTGTAGTTATTTCAATATAGACGAAGCCAAGAGCGAGGCCGAAATGGGTATCATGCTCGGCGACAGGGCTTACTGGAACCACGGTTACGGGACTGATGCTATACTCACCTCACTCAATCACATGTTTTCGCAAACCAAGCTGGAAAGAATTCACCTTAAGACATTAAGTTGGAACTTCCGAGCCCAAAAATGCTTTCAAAAATGCGGCTTCGTCCCCTGTGGGCAGCTCATTCGTGGAGACCACACTTTTATAATTATGGAAATCCACCGCTCGGCCGAACCGCAAAGACAAACTAGATTGGAGCGAAACCTCAACAATGGAACTGAAGACAAAGGGTAATCTGGAGACATTTTTCGAAGCTCACAAGGTTGCTGTAATCGGCTCGTTCAAGGAAGAATGGACAGGCGGCTACGGAGTGATTAAAAACCTGCTTAACTTCGGATTCTCAGGCCATATCTATCCCATTAACCCATCCTACAGCGAAGTTCTAGGCATGACCGTCTACCCTACAGTCAACCATGTGGTTGATGGCATAGAACTCGCCATTGTCATCACACCGTCACAAATAGTGCCAACTGTTATCGAACAATGCGCTCGAAAAGGGATAAAAGCAGCTATCATTGTATCCGACGGTTTTGCCGAGACCAGCAGAGAAGGAGCTGAACTACAGCAGCATGTGGTGAGTATTGCCCATGATGCCGGCCTGCGTATCATCGGACCAAATACAATAGGCATTACCAACACTGCTACTGGCCTCGTGACTACTCCTTATTTTACGGGCTACAACAGAATCCAGAGGGGAGCTGTCGCTTATGCTTCCCAGACTGGCATTGTCGGCGCTCAGGCATTACCACTTGAAGACCATGCCTACCCCATCAGTAAGATATGTGATTTTGGCAATAAATGCGATATAAATGAAATTGACCTCCTTGAGTATCTGGCAGACGACCCAGAGACAAAGGTCATCGCCATGCATTTAGAAGACATAAAAGACAGCCGGCGATTTATAGATATAGCCCGTAGAGTAGTTGCTGATAAACCAATTTTGATTCTCAAGCCAGGTCGGAGCCAAGCTGCTGCCAAAGCTGTTGCTTCCCATACCGGTTCACTAGCCGGAGTTGACCAAATTTATGATAGCGCTTTTAGACAGGCGGGGATTGTTCGACTAGACACGTGGCAAGAATTTCTAGACATACCCAAGGTCTTCGCGTCTCAGCAGCTACTTACGGACAACCGACTTGCCATTGTCACCGTATCCGGTGCAGCCGGCATAATGGCAATTGACTCTGCTGTGGATAACGGGTTGACAGTTGCCCAGCTATCTTCAAGCACCATTGATAAGCTAGCCAAAATATCTCCCAGACTGGCCAACAACCCTGCTGATATCGGTCAGGTAGCACCATTCATTGATAACTTCCACCAGGCGCTTGAATCGGTAATAGCTACAGTGCTAGCTGATGATGGCGTAGACTGCGCCGTTCTCATCCTCTGGGCTGCTTTAGCGGCTGAAGTATTAGGCACATCAGATGTGTTTCGCCGGCTGAAGCAACAGGTCTCAAAACCGATGGCAATATGGATTTACGGGCCAAAATTATCCGCTAAAGAAGAGCTGACGCGACAGCTAGAAGCTATAGGACTACCGACTTACCTCAACCTCGAAACCGCAGCCAAAGCGCTTGGTATCGCCGCCAGTTATGCCAAGTTCAAATCCCGCCTTGAGCACCACTAGGCCTGAGCTGTCCAGCAAAGATGTACAAGCCTCGCCACAATATCAGTGAACAAAAAATGGTTTCTTATCGGTGATGATTCTTCTAGTTCTGGCTAACTGATGGCGGATGTGCTTGGGGAAAGTAAATGAAGCGAGGTGACTGAGACCATCGTAGGATTTTGGCTTTTTCAACAGCCTAGCTGAAATCCTGCGGTCCACATCCTCAGGCGATAGTTTGGTAGGGCCAATACTTTGGGACGCTGTAGCAAACCCCCAAAGGTCAACAAAGGAAGGAACATAAGCTTGATACGGGCAGACTATGGCAAAAACACTTTTCAAAGTGTTGATGATTGCAGTGAAGTTTTGCAGGTTAGTCCAGCCGGAAGCTCCGGACTGGACAGACATAATACCTCCAGGATTCAGCCTTTCCTTGACTAGCTGATAAAACTCCTGAGTATATAACAAACAAGCCGGCCCCTCTTCTAGAGGCTCAACCAGGTCGATTACGATAACATCAAACCTATCAGCGGTCTCCTTTAGATACCCCCGGGCATCTGTGATTTGAAGGTCCAAACGTGAATCATCAAAAGACCCCTGATGAAAGAAACCAAGAAAGCGGCGGCAGATATCTATCACCTGCCTGTCAATATCCGCCATAACCACTCTTTTCACCGTCTTATGTTTCAGCACCTCACGCAGAGTCGCCCCCTCACCACCACCAGCAATAAAAACCGTCTCGGGACACGGATGGCTAATCATTGCAGGATGGACTAAAGCCTCATGATAGATGAACTCATCCCGCTCGCTGGACTGAATCTTGCCATCCAGCACCAGGCAAATGCCAAAGTTCCCAGTATCAACAATCTCAACAGACTGGAATTCGGTTCGCCCCGAAAATATTACCTGCTTAATTCTATGGAGCTGGGCGAGGTCAGGACTGACCTCATCGCATAACCATTTGCGTTTGTCAGGATTATCTGGGTCGTTCATTTTATCTCACAACCAACTCGACTACCTTGCAAAATGCCCCTTTTCAACTCAATAAAAGAGGAATTCTTCGACCCTAGCTTTTCTACCAACGGTTTGACAGCTAGTTCAGGCTTAGTAGAATCCCCACAAGTAAAAATGTCTATCGCGGCATAGCCGTATTCAGGCCAAGTATGAATGCACAGGTGAGATTCAGAGATAACCACCACGCCACTTATCCCATGAGGGCTAAATTCGTGGAAACATTCATTGACTACAGTTGCTCCAATTTTCTTGGCAGCATCGTGAAGACAACCCTTAAGAAAATCTAAGTCATTGAGCACCTCCAAGTTACAATCTTTTAATTCTAGTAGTAAGTGTCTTCCGAGAGCATTCAAATCACCGTCCCTCCTTTAGATTTTTAGATTTTTGATGAAGTTCTCACCTCCAATCCACTCAAAAATTGTAGTAACAGGCTGTAATTTTATATTTTGTGACTATGATTTTCAAGACCTTTTTGTCCGAAACCTCTTGACAAAGACGATTTTGCCCTGTAAAATCAAGTAAAACTCAAGAAGGAGGTGAAAATTGAGAAAAACGGTCGGTATTCTATTTGCTTTGGTGCTCGCAGTGTCCTTGGTGCTGATACCGGCAACTGTATCGGCTGAGGATACGTATGCCGGGTTGGACAAAGGCGCGTGGGACAAGGTGAAATGGCAGGACAATCCAGATTCCTGGCATCTCTACCTGCAGCACTGGGGGAGGACTCCAATCCAGGCCATGTCACGCCTAGCAGGTCTGTGCAGTCCCAACGTCCTGTGTTCTCAGCTGGGCACAAACTGCCCCGAGAAGAAACCGATTTATGGGGACCCGAACATCTGTCTTGGTGGTTGCCCCTCTTGTCGAGTTGAGGAACCGGGAGCTCTTGCAACCTGCGATGACCCTGTAGCATGCGAGGCGTCTCTGTGTGAAGGTGCAGCATGCCCGGCAACAGGCCAGGGAGACTGCTACGAATGCCCAGCAACCCCAGTACTGGAGAACAAGTTAGCAACCTGCTGCTGCTGCTGGGGAGTCAGCCTTGCCTTCGCCAACAAGAGCTGGGCCGGCTGCACCATCAGCACTCACCCCAGGGTTAACGACTCACACCTGAATCACTTTGGGGTTAGCGAATGCTATGGTGGCGGCAAAGGTGGCGACTGGGGACTTTCTGGATGCCCGCACACTGAAAGTTGCTCCTTGACCTGGTGTCTCCAGGACAATCTATGCGCCAATCCACTAGCTAATAAGTAGAGAGATATCCTAGAAGTTTTTACTATAGTTTATTGAAACCAGAAGCTCTGGTGCGGTTTAGTGTAAGCTGTGCCAGGGCTTCTTGTTGGTTTTTTACCCTTGTAGTGCGACCCTTCAGGGTCGCCTGACCATATCATTGCGAGGGGAAACATAGCAATCTCCTTGTTCCCCATGTCATTGCGAGCCCTCCGCCCCCTTCTTGTCATTCTGAGCGTAGTGAAGAATCTCATATTGCTGAACAGGAATTAAAGGTTTGCCTGAAGAGACTGGCCTCATTACAGTTTATGTAGCCTACGGACAACCGGAGGCAGAAATCATAAAGGGACGCCTTGAAAGCGAAGGGATTCCAGCTATCCTCCGCTACGAGAGCGCCGGACTTGTGTATGGTCTGACTATCAATGGTTTGGGGCAGGTGGAGGTACAGGTTCCATCTTCTTTGGCTCAGCAGGCAAAAGAGATTTTAGGGATTGATTAGAGCAATCTTCCTTTGTACTGATTAGGACACCAATGTAGTGCGACCCTTCAAGGTCGCCATAGGATGGTGGTTTTGTGCGAGGCTTTAGCCTCGCTCTACATACGCTAGGGAAAAATCTACTGTTAGCCTCGGGGCAAGCGAGGATTAAACTTTCAGGCCAAGCTCCGAGTAAAGAGCTTTGAAGTCAAAATAACGCTCTAAAAGGTCTTCAAATTTCTGTAGCTTTTCAAGATTGCGAAAGCTTGCTTTAGCTAAAGCTTCTTCGATGCCAGCTATAGTTGCACATATATCTTGCTTTACCGCCACTATCGGCACATGTTTCTCCTCAGCCTGGGAGATAACAGTTGACAAGGGTTTTACATTATTGGTAAGAATGAGGCATTTAGTTGAGGTTTGCAGAGCAGCCAGTTGCATATCGGCGCGCTCACCTCGAATCACCGCTGCTTTTTTTGCCTTACGGCTGAAATAATCCATTCCGGAGTCTGGAGTCATAGCTCCAAGCATAATGTTCTCTACTATCTCGCCAGCGCCCTCTGGAGAGCATAAAATTTCACCGCCAAGAATTTCAGCCAGCTCCTCAACGGTGACACCTAGCAAGCTCCGAACCTCGGGAAGTATGCCCAAGACCTTTATTCCAGCATTCTGAAATGAGTCTGCCAAGTCTTGTCTCACCGCATCCATCTTGGACTCCGGCACAAAATTAATAACAACCCCCAGCAACCGCTGCTCAAGCTTTTTACCTATTTGCACGATTTTGGAGGAGTCCAAAACAGAGGAGAAATAACGGAGCATAATAATCACCTTAGCATCCAAGGCATCGGCAACCGTATAGCAAGCCAGAGTGGACACTTTATCCGCATCCAAGTTGCTTAATCCTTCCATGACGATAGCATCTTTACCCCGTGATATCTTGCGATATGCCTGCTTAAGCCTCTGTATAAAGTCGGCTACCTCATCGGTTAAACCCTGCCATAATTCCTGTCGGGATAAGCGAATATGGCATAACTGCTCGGTTGATTCTGTCAATTTCAAGGCTTCCTTAATAAAATCTGCATCTTTATAACCGTCGGCATTGCTGGTTTCAGAAAGCTGGATTGGCATAAAGAAACCCGCTTTTATCCCTTCTTCAATCAACTTACTACCGATGCCAGCACACAAGGCAGTTTTTCCAGCAGTTCCCACAGACGTTATATATAAAGCAACCATACCTCCTCCTGACTACCTGAATTTGATAATTATATTAACTTTGTGTCACTCTTTACAACTAGGGCAAAGCAGCCTATAATATGTGTCAAACCTCAATGACCGACTGAGGGTTTCCAAAACTCTCAGTTTTTTTACTAGCTTTTGAGACGGGAGACATCACATGAACCAAAAGAAAATTCTTATCACTCGGGAGGGCTTAACTAAGCTACAGTCTGAGCTGGAGTATCTGCATTCAGTGCGAAGGCCTGAGGTAGCCAGTAAGATCAAGCGGGCTAGAGAGATGGGAGGCACCGAAAACAATGCTGAGTATGAAGATGCCAAGAATGACCAGGCTTTTGTCGAGGGCAGGATTCTTATGCTGGAGAACATCGTTAAGAATGCGGCAGTAGTTGAGTCACCAGTTTCACCGGGTGTGGTTGAGTTCGGCGATAAGGTACTCATCCAGAATCAGGATGGCAAGATAGAGCAATTCACTATTGTAGGCAGTACTGAAGCTAATCCTATTGATGGCAAGATTTCCCATGAGTCACCGGTAGGCAAGGCCCTCCTGGGCAAAGGAATCGGCGATGAGATTGAAGTGCTAACCCCGGCTGGAGTGCTCAAGCTCCTGATAATGGACGTAAGTTAACCATTATGGCAAGATTAAAGCACATCGCCCAACAGCGTTTGGAAAAGCTAGACAGAATTCGAGGGCGAGGAATAAATCCCTACCCCCATTCTTACTACCGCAGCCACACAACGCAGGAGGCAGTAACCATCTTCGAGCAACTAGAGGCAAGCCCACAGACCATCCCACATCCAGAACTGAGCCTTGCCGGTCGAGTTACAGCTATTCGCTTCATGGGGAAGCTAGCCTTTTTCGACATCCGCGATAGCTCAGGCAAAATTCAACTCTATTTCAGCCATGCTCTCCTTGGCAACGAAATATATGAATTTCTTCAAAACATTGACATCGGTGATATTGTTGGCGCCAAAGGCAAGCTTTTTCGAACCAGGACCGGAGAAATCACTCTTGAAGTAACTGATTTCACCATCCTATCCAAATCCCTTCAACCGTTGCCTGAGAAATGGCATGGGCTGGTTGATGTTGAGAAACGCTACCGGCAGCGCTACCTCGATTTAATCTCCAACGAAGAAGCTAAACCTATTTTCAGGCTTCGCAGCCGAATTATCTCAGTTCTGCGACTTTTTCTAGATGGGCGAGGATTTATAGAGGTGGAAACCCCAGTATTACAGCCAGTGGCTGGAGGTGCTCTGGCTCGGCGATTCAAAACGCATCACCAAGCCCTTGACCAAGACTTATACTTGCGCATTGCTCTGGAACTCTACCTCAAACGGCTAATAATAGGCGGCTTTGATAAAGTTTATGAGGTCGGTAGAGTATTCCGCAACGAAGGTGTCTCCACAAGGCATAATCCTGAGTTTACCATGCTGGAACTCTACGAAGCCTATGCTGATTATAATGATATGATGAATCTGGTAGAAGACATGGTGTGCCATATCGCCAGGGAAATCATCGGCGAAGTTAAGATTAAATTCAACAACGAGCTTATTGACCTCGCGCCTCCGTGGCAACGTCTATCCCTGCGTGAAACAATCAAGGAGCGCTGTGGCATTGATTTTGAGGACTACCCTGAAGCCAACTCACTTCGTAAAAGGATGGAACAACTGGGACTGGAGGTTGACCCCAAGAAGGATAGAGGCAGGCTGGTAGATGAGCTTATCTCTACTTTCGTCGAACCTAGCCTGATACAGCCTACCTTTCTTCTGGACTATCCAGTGGAGATGTCGCCTCTGGCTAAAAGAAAGCGAGACAACGACCGATTAGTGGAACGCTTCGAAGCTTTTATCGGCGGGATGGAAATCGCCAATGCCTTCACCGAACTTAACGACCCCGTGGAACAAAGAGAACGCTTCCACCAACAGAGAGAGACACAATCCAATAAAGTGCGAACGAAACTAGGTGGGGATGAGCCAGAAGCTGAAGCCATTGACGACGATTTTCTCCAGGCCCTGGAATATGGCATGCCACCTACCGGCGGTCTGGGTGTGGGCATTGACCGATTAGTAATGCTAATGGCTGATAAACCATCCATCCGTGAGATTATCCTTTTCCCCCAATTGAAGGTAAAATAGAAAGAGCGCATTCACTTGTCACCCTGAGCGCTAGCGAAGGGTCTTTAGATTCTTCGCTCTGCTCAGAATGACATGTAGGAACTGAAAGCAACCTAAAGGCTGATTTATCATGCTGGATATTAAGTCAATCCGTGACAATCCCGAATCAATCCGTCAGGCTTTGGAAAAGCGCGGCGAGAGCGTCCCACTTGACAAAATCCTGAGCCTCGACGAGCAACATCGCCAGATGCTCCACGAGACGGAAACACTCCGTGCACAGCGGAACCAAGTCAGCAAACAACTGGGCAAGATGGCAGATAAGCCACCTCAGCTTATTGCCGACATGCGACAGCTCGGAGAAAGAATCACTTCCCTTGAAGCAGAAATATGCAGACTTGAGGCTGAGCTGGAAGACCATTTACTGCGACTCCCCAATATCCCTGCTGATGACGTGCCTGCCGGTAAAAACTCAGAGGATAATATTGTGGTACGTTCCTGGGGTGAGCCGCGAGATTTTTCCTTTATGCCGCTACCGCACTGGGAACTTGGAGAGAGGTTAGGCATCATTGATTTTCAGCGTGGTGTCAAGCTTTCTGGAAGCCGTTTCTACGTCCTGAAAGGACTGGGAGCTCACCTGCAGCGGGCGCTCATCGCTTTCATGCTTGACCTCCACATAAATGAACACGGCTATACCGAAATCTACCCTCCTTTCATGGTGAAACGCGAATGCATGTTGGGCTCCGGTAATCTGCCAAAATTTGCCGATAACCTATACCACGACGAGCAAGATGACTTCTGGTTCGTGCCCACCGCTGAAGTACCCCTGACCAATTTGCACCGTGATGAAATTCTGCCGCCGGGCACTTTGCCTATCTACTATGTGGCTTATACCGCTTGCTTTCGCCGAGAGAAAATGGCTGCCGGCAAAGATACCAGGGGCATCAAAAGAGGTCATCAATTCGACAAGGTCGAGCTTTACAAGTTCACCGAGCCAGAAGCCTCTGCACAAGAACTGGACAAGATGGTTGCGGATGCTGAGGATATATGTCGCCGCCTGGATATCTCATATCGAGTGGTGCAACTGTGTACTGGCGATTTGGGCTTCGCTGCTGTTAAATCCTTTGACATCGAAATGTGGGCTCCAGGCTGCGGCGAGTGGCTGGAGGTTAGCTCGTGCAGCAATTGTGGTGATTTCCAAGCTAGGCGAGCAAACATTCGCTACCGCCCGGAAGCAGGCGCTAAGCCCTGTTTTGTCCACACTCTTAATGGCTCGGGGCTGGCTCTACCAAGAGTAGTTATTTCTATACTAGAAAATTATCAGCAACCCGATGGCAGCATAAAGATGCCCGAAGCACTGAAGCCGTATATGGGAACGGAGATAATCAGAAAAAGTGTTTAGCAACTGCCGTCGTCATTGCGAGGAGTCCCGATGCAATCAGGACGACGAAGCAATCTATAAAGAAGTGATTGCCACGCTTCGCTCGCAATGACAGCCTGACTGTTAAACAATCTATAACCAGAAGAAGACAACAAAAAAACTGCTGGAATAAATAAAATGGAAGATGAGTTCAAGCTCCGCTATTCTTGCCCTGGCTGTGGTGCTAAAGTCAGAATCAAGTCCGGACACTGCCCGAAGTGTGGCTTCATCGGCCCTATGAAACACAAGGACATCCGTCTGCGGGACACGGATGCCTACGGCAGAACCATAACAGTTGACCCACCGACGGTGCAAGGAGACACAAGAAATCAAAAACCCTCTAAAGCTTTCAGCACCACATCAAATTACACATGCCCACGGTGTGGTACCAAAGCCAACAAAGCAAATGGACGCTGCCCAAATCATCGCAGTTGTGGCTACGTCGGCCCGATGCACACCAGCACCATTGGCAAGCCGAGGTTAAAGTAGAGGTCACCAAACCACCTTTCACAGTAAGCTCGACTGGGTGTGGCTGGTACCGAATCATTTCGCTATATTTCCTCTAGGTGTATAATTAATGACAAGTGTATGCGGCTTGAAAGTAAGCGTAGCGGTGATGGAAAGAGTAGAAATATCTAGATTAAAGCGACTACTGGTGATAACGTGCCAGAGATAGTAATCTGCCCAAAGTGCCACGTGCGGGTAGAAAAGGACAACCTAGGTGAGCTTTTGTGTCCAAAGTGTGGCGTAAGACTATGTCCTAAAGCTCACATCGTTGATGGCAAGATCTGTCCGTACTGTGGTTGGGAAGACACCAATTACTACTTATGGCAGAAGGCACAGAAAGTTCGGCCAAAAAGCTCCGAAGTTGAGAAATCGGGGCAATTTCTTGACGGTAAGCCTCAACAGGTGTGCCCAAGATGTGGCATTGTCATTGAGGCAACAGCCGGACGTTGCTCAGGTTGCGGCTGGCTTTATGGCAGCAAGCCCAGAGGAATCCAGCAGTCAGCAGCAAGCATATCTTCAACACTAAAAAGTGAGCCACGACGTCCAGCTTCGTTACCAGGCGAACCGACACGACCTGCAGCAAGGCAACCAGGCACTCCACCACAAAGTCCCCTTCTGCACGAATTAAAGAAAATCAAACACAGGGAATGGGATTTTACACCGATAAGGCGGTTTCTGCAGCCTTTTGGGGCAAGCCTTCTAGTTTGCGCTGTCCTGTTTGGCGCGTTTCTTCTCGTCAAGGAAGTCCTTATTCCCGTTTTTAGCCAACCTGCGGGCAAGGCCAGTCCTCAAGCAATGCCGCCTCCAGTTTTTAATCCAGCCAAACTCTATACGCTTACCGCAAAAGCGGCACCGGAAGGAGGAGGCCGAATTCAGGTTTCTCCGCCTTCTGAGAGGGGGACATTTGAGTCTGGCATTACTGTAATACTGACAGCCATTCCTGACGAATGCCACAATTTTAGCTATTGGGAAGGTGATGTTTCGGATTCATCAAAAAACCCTATCCCCCTTACTATAGACTCAAATAAAAGCGTTACCGCTCATTTCAACCCCACAGACATGACCGCACCAGCTATTACAAAAGTCGAGGTTAGCAGGTGCTCTGACATAAGTGCTACCATAACATGGAATACTGACGAGCCTGCCAAAGGCCAAGTTGAATATGGGAAAACCGAAGCCGATAGCCAACCTACGCCAACGACCAAAGAATTCACCACCAGCCACAGCGTCCGGTTAACCGGGCTGGAGCCCAATACAACTTATTATTTCAGGGTAAAGGCAGAAGACAAATGCGGAAACGACGCTAACACTGTTGCAGGAAAGTTGAAAACCTCAGACACTATATCGGCTGGCCATGAAGTCGGCAAGCGCGCTCCTCTTTTCACCCTAACATCCTACCAAGATGATAATCCGGAGTCGCCGAACAAAGGTCAAACAGTCAGCCTGAACAATTTTCAAGGCAAGAAGGTGTTACTTAATTTCTGGTCAACTAGTTGCGGCCCCTGTATCACGGAATTTCCTCTTTTTCGTGAGCTCTATTACGATAACCAATGCAATAAGAACACTGGAAACGTAGCTGTAATTACCATCGGCATTGATAACCGGCCAGACCGAATTAAGCTTATCGAAGATAAATACCAAGCTGAATACGGGCGCTTCACATTCCCCATGTTACTTGACGTACAAGAAAAGCCAACCAAGGATAAGTATCGCATTTGGCGGGTACCTACAACCTTCTTTATCGATTCAGATGGCATCGTCAGGGAAATCAAGACTGGTCGTTTCACCAGTCTAGAGGAGATAGAAACCATACTCAATTCCCTCGAATAATCTGGTGTTTTCACACCTGTTCACAGTCTACGCAAATTACCCCAACTCAGTAGTGCGACCCTTTAGGGTCGCTTTCCCATAGCGAGGCTAAAGCCTCGCCTACACTAGCAAACAGTCTCTATGAACCAAATATTCTACTTTATGCCATGACTCGGTGTATAATAGAAAGATATGAGAGTGTGTTTATGAATAATTCATTCTCAATAATGTAGTGCGACCCTTTAGGGTCGCTTTCCCATAGCGAGGCTAAAAAGCCTTGCCACTACACATTAAGAAATGAGAAAAGGTAAAATAGTAGCCAAAACTCCAAAAGACTATGAAGTAATCGGAGAAAACAAGTAGCATGCAGCCGAGAATAACCCTCTGCTCTGTTTGCCACTCGCAAATGTCTCCAGGCCAGCCACTCTGCCGCAACTGCGGTACAATGTTATGTCCGCATTGTCGTGACCCGCTCCCTCAGAGGTCAAGGTTTTGTCCCAAATGCGGCTTTCTCTGCGTTCCCGATGAGCCGAGGGGAGCTACCCAGCCGCTGACACCCACCGTATCATCGCGACCACAAGGCACGCCTGCTCCGAGAGTCCCAAGTCTCCCCCCGCAACCCAGCCCTCAAGCTGTTATGTACCAGCCCTCTCCCGGAATTGCTGGCTCGCAGCCTCAGCGCAATTGCCCCCAGTGCGGTGCCAGCGTTGACCCAGCATCAGGCCGCTGTCAAGGTTGTGGTTTGCTTTATGGGAGCAAGCATCGAGTGGTAGAACAGCAAGTGCCACGTCCAATACCAGCGAGCCCCTCATTTACACCAAGACCGCAAAACATCAGGGGACAACAATCCTCGGGAGTCCCAACTCCAAGGCCTCAATATAACTACCCACCACACAATGCTCCATCAGCACCGTCCTTTGGACGTCGCCAAAATTACGGCTCACCCACTACTATGCCATCCAGTGGCATACAGCCACTGCTACCGCGCCCCGTGCCAGTAGCCGCCGGCAAAGTACCAGCACCAATGAGCGCACCGATGCCATCGAGACCATACCAGCCACTAGGTCCCATGCCCAGAGAACGAGGTATCTCGCCATCGGCAAGACGAGCTTTAGCCAGGCTCACGGCTACTCTCTTTGTTCTGGTGATATGCTTTTTCGTCGGCAGCGGTGTTTACTATGCTGTCAGCCAGACAGGAACATCATCACAACCTCAAGTCCCAACCACCAGCACACCTCTTAGCATCCCAAACGTCCCGATTTCATCAACAACCGAAACAGGCGCTGTCATTACCTGGACAACGAATGAACCGGCTACCAGCCAGGTCGAATACGGTAAA
>VGNY01000019.1 GCA_016865895.1 Chloroflexota bacterium
TCGCATTTTTACTCCGCTCATGCCATGGAAGTACTTCGGCAACAGTCCCCGATAAGTTTGAACACAAATGCTTTCGTTGCGGGAGACAACTTGCTTATCCTGAAGAGGGTAACATAGACCACACCTTACCAGCAAAACTTTTCTGGCAAATCTCGACTGGTCCCACGCTTTTATGCTCCGATTGCAATAATATTAAGCACGGCAAATGGCCATCTGAAGTCTACAGTCCAAGCAAGTTAAAGAGGCTTGCCGTATATACAGGTATACAATATGAAGTTCTGGCGGGCAAGCCTTTTATTAACCCAGAGGCTGTGCAGTGGTTACTTCAGAATGTCGATACATTTATCGAGCGCTGGATTAGATATCCGGATGAGATCAAAAGAGTTCGAAACCTTGTACTCGAAATGACTGGGGAAGATGTCTTTGAGAGTGCAAAGATTGTTCCCGAATTTCTCAAGACTAATGAATAGCAAGGAAGATTTAACCAAGTATCAGGTACTGATGTGCTGATACCCTACCCTTATCCCTAATACCGTGAAATTCGCAGTGCGATACATTTTCCTCGAAAACGTCTATGGTCCTAAACCAAGGCTTCGCAATTTGACTAAGTTTCTCAGCCATATTGCATTTGACACTTCTACCGAGGTGTAGGACCAGTAGTCCATCGGGTTTGAGCCTTTCCCTCGCTTGTCTAAATACTGGTTCGTACGACCGCATCGACTGCTTCTGTTTGAGATCCAAAAAACGTAGCGGCTGGGTTTCAAAGTCCCGGCGTTCCCAACCACAAAACCAGAGGCGTATCCAATTAGCAAGATAGAATCTCGTGCTATCGAAGAACGGCGGAGAGGTGACAACAGCATCAAGATCATCTACTTCTCTTGGCCACCAATCTGTTGCGTCTTGCATGTAGATACGTCCCTCCCTAAACTGTGACGGATATTCGACATTCAGACTTCTATCGAGCTTTATCGCTAGCCGTTCTATCAATGATCTGTACTCTCGGGGACCTCTTGGTGCAAAAGGAGTTACCGGATGCGAGTGCCGACTAAGGGCATACGGACGATTGCCATGAAGGATATGAAGAAGGCAAGCAAGTACAAGACTCGTCTCAATAGAATAGCTAGCTAGTCGTGAAAAGAAGCGGCGAGCCAACAGGATTTCTCGGAGTGTACCTTCGTGATAGAATTCATCGAGACTTCGATTGAAGTTCATCTTCTTCGCAAATTCAATCTCCTGTTCTGTGACTTCTTCTGTTTGTAGGTAGTCTCGTAGTGATTCTAAGACTCTGCGCACCTCTGCAGTCTGTGGACGGCTAACCTTTGCGGTAGCGATAACTAGGGCAGCAGGACTTATTTCAAATCCGAATGCCTTTTTACCTTGCAAACACGCTTCAAATGGTATTGTTCCCACGCCAGCAAATGGGTCAAGCACTTTACCATCTTCCGGTACAAAACTACGTACCAGAAAATGGGCAACAGAAGGCTTCATTTTGCCTTCATATGAACAAAGCGAATGAAGGGGATGTCCCCAGTTTCTCTTATTGAATGGCAGTGATTGGTGTGGAAGGCCGGCCTTGAATTCATTCCAACACTTTGCAGACGTGCCTTCGAGAGTTCGGGGAGCGACAGCAGCCTTGTGTGAATGGCCAGAGTATTCAAACACTAGTAGAGTCTCTCGTAGCAGGCCTCCATCACGTGATTTTCTAATACGAAGGGTATGTGTAGCTACAACTTGGAACCCGTGATTAGCAGCAATCCTGGCTAACAAATTGTCAGTTTCAACACGAATGCCGCCGTATCGTGAGTCCCCTATATCAATTGCAAGGATAGCTCCTGGAATCAAATGGGAGGAAAGAGCCAAAAAAACTTGTTCCAGTTCTCTAAAATACGATGCAACCATCAGAGGGATTCGGCTGTCATAAGCTGATTTTCTGATACTTTCAACGACATCCTTTACCACTTCTGAACAGGGCTTATCACATTTTGCTTGTGTCACATCATTGATTCCCGAAGTGAGGGACTTATACCGCCATGCGGCTAAATCTTCGGGCTTGGTAAGAACTCTAAGAAACCAGAGTTCAAGCTTTGTATTTCGAAAGTAGTTTGTGCCATTCAGATAAGGAGGACTTGTAATTACACACTCTACGCCTAAGTGTGGAAGTCTACTGAGCGACTTTGTATCTTCAGCGACTAGTATTGCTTGCCCAGGCACCTGGTCAAGTTGTTCCACTTCTAACGCCATCTGCTCCAGCCTTCGGGACACTTCCGAACGGATACAAATCCTGTTTGGCCCAAGCTCCTCGGGCCTCTTGTACCGTAGATCACCTCTACGCATCATGAACGAGGCTGGCACAAGCGACGCCAATACTGCCACTGTAAACATTTGGCCAAGCAGAGGAACGCGGGCAGAAAGTTCATCCGCTAGCGTTCGCAGTCGAAGAACATCGTCAAAGGTGTCCGGGCTGAAGAATTGACTTCCGTTGAACGCTCTAGAATAGGTGTCGCGAAGGAATTCGTCGGTTCTCAGGTTGCCGAGCTGAAAACCAAGATTGAATGCTAACTCGCCTAGTCTTTCAGCAAGCTCTTTTCGAGCCTTACTCATTAGCTGAAGGGCTTTGTATTTGGTCTCACTAACAAATTGAAGGACTGGATTTAATTCACAGTAAAGTCCGAAAAATCCCATAGCTGCGGCGGTTAAAGGAGCGGCACCTGTTCCAGCGAATGGGTCAAGAACAATTTTCGCCTTCGGTGCATATATCTGCAAAACCGCTCTCACAAACCTCGGCGAAAAGCCCTCTAGCAGCGGAAACCAACTATGCAAAGGTCCCCCATTCCATCTTCGATATGTCGCGATTAATGGGTCAGACACCAAAGCGGGAATTTCAGTTGACAACGACTCTGCTGGCTGAGAGTCCAGGGTTCGATGCAAGATGCTAATACAGGCCCTATTGATTGACAAGGCATTGCTGCGTGCATATGCCACCAATTCATCATAGGAATCCATAACGAGCAATTGCCTGAGTTCTTCGCTAGACAGGCGCCGTATTCGCTCGTATAGCAAATGATCGTTTGCACCAAAAGCGAGACTTATATGTCGTTGAGCCGACGGAAGGGCGGGATGATCTGAAAAATAAATACTCTTGAAGGCTTGTTTCATGTCTGAAGGATATACCATACTATGGTAGCATTGTCAAGAGGCATCTCGACCTTTTAGTGGGCTATTTAGAAGACTGATTTCAAAAAGGTACCGGTGGCTTGCACTATTACACCAAACGTCATTTCATTCATTACATACCAGTAGTCAGTAACCTCTGTCATGGAGGCTCGGTCAGCCTGAATCCGTCAGGCACGTTGATTTCCATAAACAGCATAGCCAGACACATTGATTTCCCCGTCTCGTCCCATCTGAGTGTTCTGGTAGCACCACCACCCAGAGCGTTATGCATTACCACCTGCAATGCATTTATATTCGGCATCTCATATACCTCTACCTCCCCTTTGACCAGGTCTTTGTAATGCTCTTTCATTCTCTGCGGCGTCACTTGCTTTCTTAATATCTCAAAATTGCTTTTATTGAATGCCAAGACTCCGACATTGGAGATGTCTCCTTTGTCACCGCTTCTGGTATAGGCAAGCTCCTTGAGCAACACCTTAGGCATGGCTAACCTACCTCTTTACTGGCGAAATCCAGCCCGTATTTCACTTGACAACAGGCAGTGTATTTGCTATTCTTAACATCAGAATCACGATGAGAGGCCAACCAAAGGGTCTCGTCCCGCGGTAATGCCTCTCTTTTTTATTTGTTTTTCTTATCATACTCTAGTTTACCTTTGAGCTCATTCATAAATACAATGTGGGGCCTCAATCTCCTAAATAGCGAGGAAAAGCTGTTCCTATTCGGAACCATCAGTTTCAGCAGTTTACCATTCTTTATAAGATAGTCTACTAGACAATATAAATCGCCGTCCCCGGTGACAATCAGAGCCTTATCGTAGTTATCATATTCAATCATTGCATGGAGTACCAATTCGGCGTCAACATTCCCCTTTACCTTGCCGCTTGGCAGTTTGAGCGTTGGCTTGAAGACTAGAATGTAGCCAGCTTTTTGCAGGCCGGTATACAGGTCCTGGTTTTCGTAGACATAGCCGATAAAAAGAAAGGCTTTGGCTATGCCGTATTTGTCACGGAGATATTGCCGGAATCGTTTGAAGTCCAGAGTCCATCCTAGGCTACGAATTGAAAGATTGAGATTCTGGCTATCAATAAATGCGTAATTATTCTGTGGTTTCACCATAGTAATCTACTTACATGGTATCCAAAGAGGAGCACCATTCTGGGCCGGAACTTTGAGCAAGACCTTGGGCATGCTAATTCACCTCCCTCACAACGAAATCCACCGGCGCTTCTTCCCTCGGTATGAGCGTAGGCCAGAGGGCAACTACGGGTCTTGGTTGACGTGGAGCTGAGAAGCCCACACCCACTGGCGTGCCGGTCAGCACAGCAAATGTAGCTACTATCATTTGCGCCTCAGCCGCTGTTTTCGCTTTTGCCGCTACCCTGAAACCTATCTCGTTTATCGAGTCCTCATCTGGAACCGGCACAACGGGTCCCAGTAATGAGTTTATTCCGATGTAATCTATCCTCACCTCAAGGTCTTCACGCTTCAAGCCCATCTGCTTGAGTCTCTCCCAGCCCACATCTTCCATCCTCTTCGCCTTACTCAAGGCTTTAGGCGCACCTATTATAGTTAGATTTTCCGCGATATATCCGTCTGAATAGCCAATCTGCACCTTCAGTGTATCAGGCCTGGGTTTGCCAGTCATATTCGCCACCCGTACTCTGTCATCGCTCAGGTCTTCAAGCATAAGCGTGGTCATATCAGCTATGCCGTCAGGCATGACATAGTTTCTGGGGTCATGGACTTCATATACCAGTTGCTCTTTTATCGTCCATTCGTTCACCATACCACCAGTCCCGGGCACCTTGGTAATGATAGCGGTGCCATCCTCAAAGAACTCGGCTATGGGATAACCTATAGCCCAGGGTTTGGGTATTTTCTCCCACAAAACTGAATTCTGCCCGCAGCACCAGCTTGCACACTCAATTATATGGCCTACAGTTACCGCAGCACCGATAAGGTTCCAGCACGCCTGTGTAAACTTCCAGCCAAACTCATACATAATGGGGGCCACAAAAAGGGCATTATCCGAAACCCTGCCCGTTATGACCACATTCGCCCCTTCACCAAGAGCACCAATAATCCCATCCGAACCTATGTAGGCATGAGCGGAGACAATGCGGTCCCTGATACGGTCTATATTTTCTTCACCAGTATCCAGATTTTTAAATTTCCACCCCTTTTTCCTGCAGTCATCAAGTTTATTCAGGACATCATCACCCCTTACAATGCCTACCTTCAAGTCAGTCAGCCCGTTCTCTTTAGCAATGTTTAATACCTGATTGGCCGCCTCCTCACAGTTAACACCGCCGCCGTTGGTTATTATCTTTATGCCCTTTTTATAGGCGGCTGGTAGTATCAGCTTCATGCCATCTATGATATGCTGCCAGACATAACCCCTTTTGGGGTCTCTTGCCTTTGTTATCTGGAGCACTGCCATGGTAAGTTCGGCTAACTGGTCAAAACCAAGATAATCAACCTGCCCCTTCTCCACTAATTCCAATGCCGGCAATGGGTCTGAGGGTGCCCATCCTGAGCCAGCGCCCAATCTTATCTTCTTCATCTAAATCTAACTCCTTACTCTTCTTCCTATCCCCTGGTAAAGGAGTCAATATTTCTTGCTGCAATGTTCACGTAGTGTCACCTGCCTGCCTGAACAAGATCAGTCTATTGAGAGCTTGTGCTGCACCGACAGCTAAATTTCGACCAGAACCTTATTATCTCCAACCTTTACATTGTAAGTAGCAACGGGTTTTGGTCCCTTAAATAGCTTGCTTACCGTTTGCAACGGCCCTGAGCCTTTTAGCCAGCGGACTATCCTGCCATCCGTGACATCAAACTGGGAGCCATGCACGGGGCAGGTAACCACAGTGCCTTCAAGACGGCCTCGGGACAAATTACCGCCTAAATGAGGGCAGCGGTTGTCAATGGCGTAGTATTTATCCCCAACCCTGGCCAGTAGGATATCATGACCTTCGATTTTGACTTCCTTCATCATTTCATTCGCAAGGTCATCCTTTTTGGCCGCTTCGACAAACTTCCCCATATCGCACCTCCATTGAGCGGACGAATCTTACTTCAGCCGGCTTTCGACAACAGCCCAGTTTATATTCTTGAAGAAAGCCCCTATATAGTCAGCTCGTTTCAGCCCATAATCGGTAATAAAGGCATGTTCAAAGACATCCATCACCAGGATGGAAACACAACCGGCAAGATGGCCGACATCGTGCTCATTTATCCACTGATTAATGAGTTTCCCAGTTACATTATCCTGGTATAAGATGACCCAACCGATACCGCGCATTGCGCCCGTGCCTCTGAAATCCTTCTCCCAATTCTCGTAGTTGCCAAAATCTGCTGCCAGCTTCTTTGCCAGCTTTCCAGACTTATCCAATGCCGCTTTACCACCGAGGTTATCGAAATAATACTCGTGCAGTCGCATGCCATTGAACTCCCAGCCCATGCGGCGCTTCAGCTCATCATACTCTGGCGTGCCAACCTTATCATCCTTTAACATGGCAGCTAGTGTATCCGCCAGCTTGTTGGTATTGGTCACATAGCCCTGGTAGAGAGTGAAGTGATTCTTCAGCAGCGTCTCGCTGAATCCCTCCATACCGATTAACTTGCTGTAATCTTTCGCTTCGTAAGCCATTTTTTTCTCCTCCTTATTTAACTAACGTCATTGGTTTGCCACAGCAAACCAGCTCACCACCACCGACCTTTTTCACTTCAACCATATTTCCGCAAATCTCGCACCTGAAAGTTTGTCCCACTGTAGTTACTTTTGGCATCTCTTCCCCCTTTCGCATTTGATTCCGACGATTAAACTCGATTACGGCGATTTATCACTGTTATCTTTTCCCATCGTTGTAATCTTCTTCATTTCTCGACTTCCTCGAGCAGGTCGCTGAATACATCAATATGATAAATTTCATGGTCTCTTATCCGGGTGAGCAACTTCTTCAAGTCTGCATCTTTGACCTCTTTGGCCGCCCGGTCATATTCAGCAGCTACTTCCTTCTCAATTTTGATATCGGCGCGGAGCATGTCACCCATCTTGGTTGACCTATCAATCTTTGTATGCTCCATCCTGGGATTCGCTTTGCCGCTGACCATTTCCTCAGCCAGCCAGCCCATGTGCTGCATCTCATTTATCGCCTGGTCCTGCATCTCTTCCTTCATCTCCTCATTCCTTGCCATGTAGGAATGCAGCAAATATTGAAGGATAACCGTATACTCATGTTCAATACCCCAGTTAAGAATCTGAGTCACCTTGTCTTTACGGTCACCTCGCAGGTCTTTAGCACCTTCCTTCTTCGCTTTGCCCACGAAATGGACGAAGTCACCGTGATGAGACTCCTCATCCGATAAGATGCGCTTCAGCAACCGCTTTATCTTGCGGTCACCAATGGCTTTGATGTGCTCTTTATACATGGTTATGGCATCCTTCTCGGCCAGTACATCGTTCTTCATCCAATCGCCGACTGATTTTCCTCCCATACGCATCTTGCCCCTTTTCATACTGGGCTTGCCGCCCAATTCGACTATAGCCTCGGCCAGCCAGTCAAGATGGCGCATTTCCTCTCGGGAAATGGCTTCAATCTCACAGGCCAGCTCGCCCTCACCCATGGCATAGGCATGGGTAAGGTACTGGATGATAGCGCCATGCTCACCCTCAAGGTCTTTATTCAACAAAGCAATGGTCTCTTCCTTTTTCATTTGTCTCCTCCAAAATTATTTATTTGGTTTTGTCATTAATGGTGGAGAAACGCCTTAGCCTTTATTTGCTCTTCCCGGCGAGGTATTTCTCCGGGTTCTGGTCGAAAGCCTTCTTACAGCCCACGGCGCAGAAATAGTATTTCTTCCCCTTGTATTCAGAAGTAGCCGCCGCCTTTTTCTCATCCACCTCCATCTTGCACACCGGGTCTATCGCCATCTGCTTACCTCCTTCCATCAGTTTTTCAAATCTAACTGGCTTAAATGTTCTCAACCGCAACGAGTTTGAAACCACAGTAATGGAACTGGCAGCCATTGCCAAAGCAGCCAGCATGGGATTTAAAAAGCCGTAATTGCCAAAAACAAAGTGAAGCCCCGAGGGGACACCAGTATGTCCGAAGGCAAGGTAAAGCACGCCTGCTGCCACCGGTATAAGGGCGGTATTGTAGGCAAACGCCCAGAACAGGTTCTGCTTAATCGTCCTCATAGTGCGTTTGCTCAAGGATATGGCGGTGACAATGCCGCCTAAATCACCACTGATGAGCGTTATGTCGCTGGTTTCCATGGCAACATCAGTGCCAGTTCCTATGGCAATACCTACATCTGCCTGAGCCAGCGCCGGGGCATCGTTAATGCCATCACCCACCATCGCCACCACCTTGCCCTCATCTTGTAATCTCTTGACCTCCTGTGCTTTATTCTCTGGCAACACTTCGGCTAAGACACGGTCAATACCAGCTTCACGGGCAATTGCTTCGGCAGTGCGACGGTTGTCACCGGTAATCATCACTACCTCAGCATTTAACCTGTGCAAAGAACCCACTGCCTCCCTGGCATTCGGCTTAAGGGTATCCGCCAAAGCAATGACGCCAGCTATCTGGCTGCTCACGCCTAAGAACATCACGGTCTTGCCCTGGCTCCAGAGTCGGTCTGCCTCTTTCTTCAAGCCATCCAGAGAAAGCCCTCTGTCCCGCATCAAGAGAAGGTTACCTACCAACAGCTTCTTGCCATCTGCCATGGCTTCCACACCATGTCCCGGCATAGCCTTAAAATCCGAAGCCTGGAATAATTTCAATCGCTTTTCCGAAGCTGCCTTGACTATGGCCTCCGCCAGCGGATGCTCAGAGCTGCGCTCAGCAGAAGCTGCCAGCCTCAGAACTTCGGCCTCACTAAAAGACGGTGCTGCTATTATGTCAGTCACCGTAGGTTCGCCTCTAGTGAGAGTCCCGGTTTTATCCAGCAACACAGAATTTATTTTATGAGCTCGTTCCAACGCCTCTCCGCTCCTGATAAGAACGCCGTTCTCAGCCCCCTTACCGGTGCCAACTATAATGGCCGTCGGCGTAGCCAAACCCAAGGCACAGGGGCAGGCAATGATGAGCACCGCCACAAAGTTAAGCAGGGCATATGTCAGAGTTGGCTGCGGGCCAAGGAAAAACCAAATTATAAAAGTAACAATGGCAATACCTATCACTGCCGGTACAAAGTAGCTGGCGATGACATCGGCAAGACGTTGAATTGGCGCCTTGCTCCCTTGCGCTTCCTCCACCAGCCGGATAATTTGAGCCAGCGTAGTATCTTTGCCCACTCTTGTTGCCTCAAACTGGAAGCTACCCATCTTATTGATGGTAGCACCGATGACCATATCGCCCACCTTCTTCTCCACCGGTATGCTCTCTCCCGTTATCATAGACTCATCCACGCTGGAATAGCCCTGTCGGACAATGCCATCAACAGGTATCTGCTCACCTGGCCTCACCAGTATCAGGTCGCCGACCTGTACCTCCTCCACAGAAATCTCCATCTCCTTGCCGTCGCGAATAACGATTGCGGTCCTGGGTTTAAGGCCAATAAGCTTCTTAATCGCCTCCGAAGTCTGTCCTCTAGCTCTGGACTCCAGAAAGCGACCCAAGAGAATCAGGGCTATAATCATAGATGATGTATCGAAATAGAGGCCAAGCTCTATATCAGCAGCAAAAAGAGCCGGAGCCGCCACTGCCACCATGCTATAGAAATAGGCCGCCGAAGTGCCCACAGCGATAAGCGTGTTCATATCAGCGGTCTTATGCCTAAGCGCTCCCCATGCCCCTTTATAGAATCGCCAACCCGTCCAGAACTGTACCGGCGTGGCTAATGCCCAGAGCAGATAAGGCTTCCACAAGAAATCAGGTCCCATGCTCATGGTCATTATCACCACGGCTAGGACAAAGGCGAAGATAAACCTGTTTCTTAGACCCCTTATTTCTCGCTGAGCAGACGTGGTGACATCTTCCAGTGTTGCTACCTCTGAACCCAATCCGTAACCAGCCTCCTCCACTGCCCGTCGCATCGCAACCACATCAGTCCCCTCAACATATTCAACCGTGGCCTTCTCCGAAGCCAAGTTAACATTGGCTGAAACGACACCGGGTACGCTGGAAAGGGCTTGTTCCACACGGTTTACGCAAGAAGCACAGGTCATTCCGCTTACCGGGAATATAGATTTCGTGGTGGCTACTTTATAGCCCAGTTGCGAGATGGTCTGGCTGATTGTGGCAAGGTCAACCTTGGAGGAGTCGTATTCTACGGATGCCTTCTCTGAAGCAAAGCTGACATTGGCTTTTTCCACACCTAGAGTTTCAGCAAGACCTTTCTCGATAGTAGCGGCACAGGTAGTGCAGGTCATGCCAGTTATATGGATTTTAGCCTTTTCGGATTTACTGCCCTGTGATTTCTCCACCTTTTGTAATGCCTCCGACAACTTCCTATATGAAGAACTTTTTTTCTTAAAGTAACATGTAGTGCGAGGCTTCAGCCTCGCCCGCAACTCATCACCTAAGGCGACCCTTTATCCCGACTAGTCGGGATAAAGGGTCGCACTACTTTACTTCAACATTAATGTCCACGCTGTCTATTTCCCCTACCCCTTTGAGCACGGAGACCATCCCAACCAGAGTACTAGAAATGATGTCATTAGGGAAGGGTGTAAGTGGAATATCCTTGCCATTTACACTGATTTCGATATTGCCCTTTTTTTGGTGGATTTTCAGGCTCTTTATGTCTTCTGCCTCTTTCAATGAAGAAACCGCACCCACCGTGGTTCGAGCTAAGAACTCTTCGACGAAGGGGTTTGCCTCAATTGATATTCCGTTTACCTTAAGTGTCGCCCTGAAGTTTTCTTTCATTTTTTACCTCCGCACCTTTGATTATTCCCCGATTACTCGTCAAAGCCGTGCTCTTTGTGCTTCTGGACAATAGCTTCAGCCAGACTGTCTAAAGCCTTAAAGTCGGCTTCCCTGGGATATCCCTTAATTAGCACAGGTTCTAGCAATTCCACCTTCAGGTTAGGCAGCAGCGCTGTAAGTTGTTCCACCGTCTTGCCTCCCCAGCCATAGGAGCCGATAATTGAGGCGAATTTCAGATTGGGCCTAAGGGCGTTTGCCAGAAAAGCAGCATAAACAACATTGGGATGTGGCACGGCAAGAACAGTAGGTGTCCCTAAAACAACCGTCGCCGCATCCACCAACGCCATCGCCAGCTTGCCGATGTCGGTGACAGTAAGGTCAAATTGCTTCACCGTGACACCTCTTTGTGCCAGAGCTTCGACAAAATACGCCACTATTTTGCGGGTGCTACCGTGCATCGAAATGTAGGGCAAAACCACGATGTTCTTGGGCCCATCGAAGACCCAGCTATGATAAGCCTTCACGATAAACTTCGGTTTATCGTGCATCGGGCCATGGCTGGGAGCGATGATGTCAATTTCGTAGCCCTTAACTTTCTCCAAATTCTTCTGGATGGTGGTTCGAAAGGGCATCATGATTTCGGCATAGTACCACTTGGCTGCTTCGTATACCTGGCCCTCGTCGGTCACATACATATCAGTTGTTGCTAGATGAGAGCCGAAGAAATCACAGGGAAAAAGTACTTTGTCCTCACGTAGATAAGTGAGCATCGTCTCCGGCCAGTGAACCCACGGGGCATGGATGAACTCCAGCGTCCTGTCGCCCAGCGAGATGGTCTCCTTATCCTCGACGGTTATGAACCTGTCTTCCGGAATAAGAAGCATGTCTATGAGCATCCCCTTGCATCTGGGCGTGCACACGACCTTCGCTTTAGGGTATTTTTCCAGAACTCTAGGAATAGAGCCAGAATGGTCCTGTTCGGCATGGTTGGCAATCACATAATCTATGTTTTTGACACCAAGCCCGTTCAGGTTGTCTATCAGTACCTGCTCCATAGTGGGGTCTACCGTGTCTATAAGAGCTGTCTTTTCGCTACCTCGAATCAAATACGAGTTATAGCTGGTGCCATCGGGCAGTGGTATAAGAGAATCGAACAGCCTTCTATCCCAGTCAATCGCCCCCACACAGTAAATCCCCGGTTTTATCTCTCTCAATTTCATTCTACACCCCCTTCAATCTAACAGCCTCTTCTCACCCTCAATCTTCTTTATATCAGTTAAATCCTGGGTGACTTCCAGACATCCCAGGTAATCTCCATCCTTACGAACGGCGAAGTACCGAATATAAATCAGCCTGCCCTTTAAGTTAATCCAGAACTGGGCTGAGTCCCTGCGACCAGCCCTGAAGTCTTCAAGTATCTGGTTTACCACATGCACGCTCTTTTGAGGATGACATTGCTGAACTTTCCGCCCGATAATCGCTTTGGCTCTGGGAAAAATCCTATCTTTAGACTGGCTGAAGTACCGCACCGTGTCATCTTTATCCACAAAAGTGACATCCACCGGCAGAGTATCAAAGATTGTTTCAATCTCCTCTACTGACATAGTGCCGGTTTCAAAAGAGACAATGCCTTCTACCGGTGGTTTAGAAGCGGATGGCGCTATCCCTCTAATGGCCACCCTTGCTGGTTCAGGGGTAAAACAGCAATAGCCGAGGTCATCGAATTGATGCCTTATATCCGGCCATTCATTTTCACCTATGACCTGCAGAGCAGCTGGGAACAGGATGTTGTTCTCCTTGTAGAAATGGCTGGAGAGCATATCCGCCAAGGACAGTACCGATTCCTCCAGCTTCGTCGCGAAATCTTTTTGGTTCAGGATTTTGAACACACAAAGGTCATCGATAGTGCTGTACAGACCTTTCTTTATCTCTCTTATTTTGTCATGCTCCATCCACATAACTGCTGGTGGCTCCTTAATCCCATGCTTCTCCAGGGAAGGAAAGAGGACGTTCTCCTCTCGCACATAGTGGCTTTCCGAGTCCTTAAGGTGCTCCACAATGTGGTTTAACTGCTTCATCTGTTCACCGACAGAACTCAAACCTTTGGCTCCTTTTATCTCTTTGGCAACGCCCTTGAACTCATCAACAAAATTCAGCAGCACCTTGTGCTCTTCCATAAGTATATGTATTGGGTGTCCCGGAGGCGCCAGGGTTTCTTTCTTCTCCAGCGATTCTTTGAGAACGGCAAGGTGAATATCGCAGAATTTCTGTATTTCTTCCCTAGGCATCCCCTCTTTTATAAGTTCTTCCTCAACTGCTGCTATTTCAGACGGTGGCACATCACCCAGTGTTCTCTTGAATTCTTCTTTTATCTGCTCGGGATTGGCACCTTCGTGCAATTTTTTTAACAGGTTTTTCAGAACTTCTTTTCTACTTTCCGCCATAGCATTAGCTCCTCTTCATGGTTTTTGACATAACATAATATTAACTTCACTCTACCTTCTCAAACTGGTCCTTACTGGCACCGCAGACAGGACACACCCAATCATCCGGTAGCTTTTCAAAAGCTGTGCCCGGTTTTATTCCGCCATCAGGGTCGCCTTTCTCCGGGTCATAAATATAACCACAAACGCTGCACTTATATTTGGCCATTTTCGGTGCTGCCTCCTTTTTCTCTTCGATATAGCTCGGCGCCGTCTTGGGAGTGCTGCCACGTTTCACCAGATGATAGTAGGCATAAGTCATCGGCTCGTCTTCTTTGAGGACATCCGCTGCCACGACCTCACCGACGAAAATAGTATGGGTGCCAACTTCTAACTGGTTAATCACTTTAGCTTCAAGATAAGCCAGAGTATTGTCCAGCACTATCGGCGCCCCGGTCTCACCTAACTTATAATTGATGCCCTTGAGTTTATCCACATCCCTGCCCGACCTGAAGCCAAAACTACCGATGAAACTCAGGGGCGTGTCTTGGGAGATGATGGAAACGGTGAATACCTTGCTTTCCGAGATGAAGCTATTAGTCAGATTCTGCCTGTTTATAGCCACAGCGATAGTAGGCGGCTCGGAACATACCTGAAACACCGTGTTGGCAATCTGGCCGTTGAACTTATCCCCCTTCTTGGAACATACAACATAAAGACCATAACCCAATTTATAAAGCGCTTTCAAATCCATAATTCACCCCCAGAGACAGTTTAGTAATTTCTACCCGTCATTGCGAGTCCTTCGTCCTGTGTCATTCTGAGCGTAGCGAAGAATCTCATCGTGCTCCTCACCTACCGAGATTCTTCGGTCGTCCCGATAGAATCGGGACTCCCTCAGAATGACAGGTGGTGGAATAGGGATTGCTTCGTCACCCTGTTCCTCGCAGTGGCAGTTTGAGTTAATCGACACTTTCATCTCCATTCATTTGACCTACATACTAATAGTCTTATAATTAAATGGCTACACTGGTGAACAGTAATTCATCTATTCTATAATGAGACTACTAGTAACTTCTTTTTCGCTGGCCTCAATGGCTCGTTATAGTTCCAAGTTGAGCTCCGGTGGCAGGCCCTAGTTCCACTCAGCTTGTAATTGATATCCTGAAGTTTGTCTATCTGTCCTCCCGAGTCGGTTAATAAATAAAACTCCAAATATGATTTCCAAGGCGGTGTTCGCCCCTGCCTGAGATGTTCTATTCGATTTCCTTCATTTATTCTCTGCATTCTTACCTTTCCGAGCCGGCAACAGTCCATCCCAGTTCATTTGTATTAGAAGCCTGGTTACAAAGCTTTCTTCACGACCAACACGCCCATCCTTTCGTCGATACTTTTTCGCAAGTTCAGTTATAAACTCCTCCAAAACCGCTTTTACCTCTTTAAGCTCGATATCATGCTCATTACAAAACGTCTCCAGCCTCTCCCAAGGACCTCCACGTGATTTCGTGGGCTTTCCACTAGTCACGAAGACCTTCCGTGGTCCAGCTTGGTTAAGGTGAGTAGTCAAGAATGCAAATTTTCCCTTCAGCTCCCCCGGAGAAACTTCAAATCTTTCCTTGAGATGACCCAGTTTCTTTTTTTCCTCGTCCCGAGACGGACCCCACCAGCTTTCACATTCGATGTGCACGATTTCTCTCTTTTATCGCTAGCACATCTATGTCGGAATGACCCCTTACGCTGCGTAAGGACGTCTTGGGCATTGGTAGGTCTACATCAGTAAGAACCATGTAGCCCCTCAATCGCCATAGCTCTGCGACAACTTCTTCTAGCCAATTCCTTGCCATTTTAGATTAGCTACCCCCCCTTCAAGTTTGAGTTCTTTCGTAGGGACAGGTCTTTAGACCTGTCCGAATATGACAAGGCAACGGACAGACCTGAAGGTCTGTCCCTACATGTTTAGATGTTTCGTACCTTTTGGTCTCCTTCATAAAGCGCCTCACTACATGAGCACCTTTTCGCTGGCTTCGATGGCTCGCTGCAATTCGAGGTTGAGCTCCGGTGGCAAGCCCTCAATATCAACTCTTAAGAATCCTCTGACTATGGTAGCAGTGGCTTCATCACGGGTTAATCCTCGCATCATCAGATATTCAATCTCCTCCTCGGCTATTTTCCCCACAGCCGCTTCATGCGATAGGTCTACACCAGCCAGCAGTCCTTTCAACTCCGGCACGGCATAAATCATGCCTTTGTCCTGTAGAAGCAAGCCACGACACTCAAGATGACCTTTGACATCAGGGGCATTGCCCTCAATATAGCCCCGAGCGGTAATATCTCCCCCTTTGGTAATGGCCCGCGATATTATCTCTGTCTTGGCTCCCCTGGCACCCAGGATAACCCGAGAACCGATGTCCATATTAGAACCAGGCAGAGCCACCAGAATGCTATTAAACCTGACCACCGAGTTATCTCCAACGCACCTTGCCAGTGGGCTCATCTGCAGTGAGCGAACCGGCTTCATAATCACATAATTGCTCAGAAATACACCGCCTTCTTCGATGATTACCCCGGTGCGGGGACGCACGGCTATCTCCGGCGCCCAGCTATGTATCATAGTAAAGCTGACCCTGGCTCCCCGCTTAATATAGAACTCAGAAATGCCGATGTGTAATCCGGGTTCCCTTTCCAAAGCCGTGGTGCAGCCGGTGATAATGTGCAGTTCTGAGCCCTCTTCAGCGATGATGATATTATGAACCTTTTGAGCCAGGTTACTTTTGGCCAGATAGAGACAGGCTTGAACCGGATATAATGTCTTACTGCCAGGCAATGCCCTGAAAAAGTAGCCATCGCTCTGGCCAAGCTCGACATGGGCGGTATATTTATCCGTATCAACAGCCACAGCTTTCCACAAATATTCAGCCAGCCAGTCATATTTCTCCAGAGCCTGGCTGGTGGCCATCACCTCTATGCCCTCTTGTTTTGTCAGACTATGTATTGTGGAATGGTCTATTTGGATGATAGTCCCCGAGCGTTGGCTGCCATCTGGCATAACACCAACCTGCATCATTTGTCCTTTGGTCACAGTTGGTAAGCGGGATGTATCCTCCTGATAAGGCAGCTCATCTGCAGAATGGACATATTTGTCTAAATCTAAATCCTCGCCGAAAGCCGCTGGCTTGGATAATGCAGCTCGCGCTTTATCTTTGGAAGCTCTTTCAGACTTTAACTCACGCATTTCCAGCACTCCCTGTAACCTTTGCTTTTTATCGTCTCCAAAATCTCGCGAGGGTCTCCCTCACAGACCATCTTGCCATCAAGAAGAACATAGCCAGTCCGAGCATTGACATAATCCAGAATGTGGCCGGTATGGGTGATGATAAGACCGGCATGTCTGCGGTCACGTATCGGGTGTTCCTTCCGTAGCAGCTCATTTATTAGCTGACCGATTAGAGCTATATTCTCCAGGTCAACACCGGACTCAGGTTCATCCAGCAACACCAAATCAGGGTCTTGGGCCAGCAGTTGTAAAAGCTCCGAGCGTTTTATCTCACCCCCAGAGAATCCGTAATTCACCTCCCTGTCCATGAACTCAATTAGGTTAGCCTTCTCTGCCAGGCTGTCTATACTTTCAGTATTTAACCTCCCTTTTGTACAGGCAGTCACCATATCACGGGTCTTGACACCGCGAACTACCGGCGGTCTTTGCAGGGACATACCGATTCCCAAACGGGCTCTCTCATCCACAGGCAATCCTACAATTTCCTTACCCTTGAAGATAATGCTGCCCGTGACTACCCGATATTTAGGAGAACCCATTATCGCCATGAGAAGAGTGGTCTTGCCACTGCCATTGGGGCCGAAAAGGACATGGGTTTCACCGGCTTTAATGTTCAGATTTATGCCGTGCAAAATCTCCCTATCCTCCACCGCCACACTTAACTGCTTGATTTCCAATATGTTGTCCATATCCATTTTCACTGCCTCCTTATCCAGCACCCTGGGAAAAATCCGCTTCGCTCATCTATACCCCGGAAAAGCCATCAATAAATTTGGGGCTCCTTGAAACACGAAGTTTTTCAGGGATAATTAGCCACCATCCAGTGAATGGTGCTCCACTTTGCGGAACCAACCCGCCGGGTCAATAAGATACTCTCGATAGCCAACCAGAGCCAGATAGTGCCCCCTCTCTTCAGCCGCCAGAGACGTATATAGCTTTTTCTCGGCATCGTAGACAGCTTCCTCACCCCGGCTGCTGTAGAATTTCTCAGTCTTATTCTCCATCTCCATAGCTTTAGCTATAGCATCAAGCTCAGTACTAGTCGCCTTCACAGGAGGGCTGCCTGCCCTCATCGCCTCGGAGAATAAGGTTTTTAGTATGTCACCCTTCAGAGGCTGAATGTCAACACTAGGCCAGGCTTTTTGCTTTTTTATAATATTATATATGTCTTCAAACCTCTGCCGGTGTCTATCCTCCTCAGCAGCCAACCAATCAAAAAGCTCTCTGCCTACCCGGTTACCGCTTTCCCGGCTGGCTTTCTGGTAATATTCTTTGCCATCAATCTCCATCTGAATGGCAAACTGAATTGCTTCTAAAGTCTTACCTTGTTCGTCTTCCATATGACCCTCACCGTCCAGATTTTTTTACAAAGACCTTGTATACCCCATTGTCTTCTTCAATGCCCAAGAATTCATTGCCTGTCGTCTTGCACCAGTTTGGCATGTCTTCTTTTATACCCTTGTCATCAGCCAGAACTTCCAGTACCTGCCCAGGTTTTAGCTCTTTCATCTTTCTGGCAGTCTGGGCGATAGGCATAGGACAATAAAGTCCAACGCAATCCAAAGTCTCATCTGCCTTCATAATGTCATCTCCTCCTCAACTCAATGGCTCGCCACACTTAGGACATTTAGTGGCCTTTTTATCCAATACTGTTATATTGCACCTAAGGCAGCGATGAAAAACTATCCCACAAGCCTGACAGAAAGGGAAATGTGTTACAGTCAGCTCCACTTCGCAATAAGGACAGAGGCATCTCTCTTCTTTAGCTTTCTTCTCCTTCTTCATCCTGTTCTCCTTTCATTTCCAGACCCTTGATGGTGATTCCTCTCTTTTGGGCATAATCACGGATTGCCTTCCGTAATGCTTGAGCCCCCAAGTTAGAGCAGTGGTATTTGTTCTTGGGTAAACCCTCTAACTCATGAGCTACCAGGCTCGGTGTGATAGTCAGGGCTTCCTCCAGAGTTTTGCCTTTCGCCATTTCACTGACTATGCTGGAAACAGCAACAGCAGCACCACAGCCAAAAGTTTGGAATTTGACGTCTTCAAGACGGTTGTCTTTCACTTTAATATAGAAGGTCATCATATCCCCGCATACGGGGTTGCCTTCTTCACCGATGCCATCAGCATCTTCAATCTCGCCGACATTGCGGGGATTCATAAAATGGTCCATCACTTTTTCACTATACATCGGCATATTTCTTCACCCCCTCTTTTCCTTCATGAATTTGGCATACAATGGAGACATCTGCCTTAACCTATCAACAATAGGTGGCAGCTTCTTCAGCACATAATCTATGTCCGCCTCATTATTATCCACACCCAAACTAAAAAGCAAAGAGCCCTGGGCGATTTCGTGTGGTATGCCCATGGCGATAAGCACATGAGAAGCCTTCAGCGCTCGCGAGGTACAAGCTGAGCCGCTAGAGACAGCGATGCCCTGACTGTTGAGCAATAGCAGCATAGCCTCACCTTCGATAAACTCGATACAGAAGCTGGCATGATGTGGCAGACGCTGCGAAGGATGACCGGTAAGAAAAACATGTTCAATTGCCATCGGTATGCCCTTGATTAACTTATCCCTGAGAGGCGAAAGCTTTTCCATCCGCGAGGGTATATCTCTCACGGCTAGCTCAGCTGCCTTGCCCAAGCCAACAATAGCTGGCACATTCTCCGTACCCGGTCTTCGCCCACCTTCCTGCACACCACCGTCCATTAACGGAATAAGGCGTAGCCTCTTGCGCAGCCATAAAGCAGCCGCCCCTTTAGGACCGTAAAACTGGTTCCCTGCCAGGCTCAAGGCATCTACCCCCAGCTCATTTACGTTTACAGGTATATTGCCAGTGCTGGCAACAGCATCGGTGTGGAAGAGCACACCAGCCTCTTTTACCTTCTTACCTATCTCGGCGATTGGCTCGATGGTGCCCACCTCTCCGTTGGCATGCATAATCGAGACCAATATCGTGTCCTTCCTGATACTTTTGGCTACTTCATCAGGGTCAACAAGCCCATATTTATCTACAGGCACTACAGTAAGCTCAAAGCCAGCCTTTTCCAAAGTTCGAGCGGCGTGAAGCACTGAAAAATGCTCAATCGCGGAAACGATTATGTGTTTGCCTTTCCCAGCCTGGCCTTGCGCCAGCCCTTTAATTGCCAGGTTATTGGCTTCACTGCCGGAGGAGGTAAAAATCACTTCCTCAGGATTTCCGCTGATGAGAGCGGCAACCTGTTCCCGAGCTTTCTCTATGGCTTCCCTCGCCACATCACCCCAGGCATGGAGCGATTGAGGATTACCATAAACATCCTGGAAATAAGGCAGCATCGCCTCCAGCACCGCCGGCAATACCGGATTGGTGGCAATATAATCGACGTAAACTTTTCTTTCAGGTTTTGCATTCCCCATCCGCACGTCTCCTCTTACTTCTCAGTTTTTGCCTTTCGAGCCTGATATCTTGCCAGGCCCTCATTAAACAGCCTCTCTTCATCCTCGGTGGTGACTATGAGTGGCGGCACCTCCACCGGTTTCCCTTCAAGATTCACCGCCACCATAACGTAATAGGCGGTTAGCGCCGGGAGCCGCTTCCCGGTAAGAAGGTTCTCCGTCTCAACATCTATCCGCACTTCCATAGATGAACGACTGGTAAAAGTGATTTTGCCATGAACCAACACCAAATCACCGACGCGCACCGGATTATGAAAATTGATGTCTTCCACCATTGCCGTAACTGGATTAGCCCGACTATGCCTGGCAGCTACCACGCCGGCGGCGTTATCCATCAGTTTCATCAACTCACCACCGTGGACAAAACCGGCAGGATTAGTCTGATGCGGCAACATCAATTGCGCCATCTCAATGGCCGAATGTTCCACCGTCCTTCCCTTAGCCGTCTCACCCTTGTCCAATGCCACCAGCAACTCACGGAAGTTCTTTTCGTGTTTCGCCTCAACCTTGCCCATCCTGCGGAAGAAATTAGCGACTTCACCGAAGCCCTCCTCTCCAGCCATCCTAGCTGCTTCGGGATACAGTTTGGTCGCTTCTTTGTGCTCACGCTCAACTGCCAGCTTCAAATTTGCCACGGTGTCACCAACACCGCCGAGGAACTTAAATTCGTGCTCAGCATGTTCGGCCTCGTTCTGCGCTGTAGCCAGAAACATATCGGCTACCTGCTCCAGACCAGCTTCCCTAGCGGCCTCAGCAAAATATGTATAGCTAGCCCGAGCGTTTAGCTCCATGGCAAAAGCTTTGCGTAAATTTTCCTCGGTCTTGCTTCCTTTAAGTTCCATAATTCTCCCCCTGCTTGCTCCTTATATTCCTGTCATTCTGAGGGAGGCCTTCGTGGAAGGGCGACCGAAGAATCTTGGGTGGCGAGGAGTGCAGTAAGATTCTTCGCTACGCTCAGAATGACACAGGACGAGGCTCTCGCATCTATAAAACTGAGGAACACTTTTAGATAAGTTCATCAGACCAGCCTCTGCATGTAACGATGCGCTTGAAGGGCAGCCTTAGCCCCTTCGCCAGCAGCTACCACTATCTGTTTTTCTGGAACATCAGTGACATCTCCAGCAGCGAAAAGCCCGGGCACATTGGTCTCATTGTTACAATTAACCTCAATTTCCCCCAGGCGATTAAGAGCAACTACACCTTTTACCGGTTCCGAGTTGGGGATAAGCCCAATCTCAACAAAGACGCCACTGACCTGCAGTTCCCTTTCCTGTTTGGTTTTTAAGTCCCTTATCTTTATCCCACTAACGAAGTCTTCCCCCGTTATCTCCAGGACTTCATGTTCCAGGAATATCGTAAGGTTGTTAGCGCCTTTCACCTTATCGATTAGAATCTGGTCGCCGGTGAGAGGAGTCAGCGATACCAAATATACGTGTTCAGCGATTTTTACCATGTCATCAACAGACTCCAAGGCCGAATTGCCACCTCCGATAACAGCAACCTTCATACCGCTAAACAGGGGACCATCGCAAGTGGCACAGTAAGTAACCCCTCTGCCCCTGAATTTGTCTTCACCGGGAACATTCAGCGGACGGGGACGCTTGCCAGTAGCGATTATAGCCGCCTTAGCCTGGTAGGTTTCACCGCTATCGGTCTTAGCCTCAAAGCCCTGTCCTACCCGGACCAAGCTGCTGACATCTTCCCCGGCTTTCACTTCCAAGGGAAACTGCTTCACCTGCTCCTCGAACTTCTTAATCAACTCCGGCCCCTCGATAAACTGATAGCCCATGTAGTTCTCTATTCCCAGTGTCCAGTTTACCTGCCCACCTATCTCTTTAGCCAGCAATAAGGCATTCAGCTTCTTCCGTGCTGCATATACGGCTGCCGTCATGCCAGAGGGACCACCACCAACAATCATCAAATCGTACATTTCCACCGCCTTTGCCTACAGGTTCAGTTTCTGTCTAATCCACTTCTCATCATAGCCCACCACTACCTCACCATCGATGTCAATAGCAGGGACGGCCATTTGTCCTGTCCTTTTTATCATCTCATCACGTGCAGCCTTATCACTGGCAACATCAAAACTCTGGTAAGAGATTTTGTACTGGTCCAGCAACTGCTTGACCTTAACGCACCAGGGTCAGGTAGCGGTAGAATAAACTTTAACCTGTTTTGCCATTTCTCACCCTCCTCAGTGTTTTTTCAGCGGGCAACTGCCCTGCCCCCTGTTACCTATCAACTAAAAAGCTGCCAGCCCCCAACCAACAGATGGTTCTACCACAAATATAGGTAGACACAACTTCATTGTCAAGCTGGGGGAGTTTATCCCCCAATCCTCACTGCACTCCCTTCCTCAGCTTCTCTATACCACAACGAGTATCTTGAGTTGCTTTAATTTTCGCCCTTATCTCAGATAATAGTTCCCATGCCCCTTTTTCATCACGGTCTATGATTACCTGCTCCAGCCTCGCTACCTGCCGCTCATCCAAGGTTATTACAGCCTTTGGCATCAACCACCTCCTGCAAAATCAGCCCTTCTGACACTCCTTGCACACTCCACGAAATTCAAGCCTATGATATTTAACCCTGAAGCCTGTTTTCCGGGCAATTCTACCATCAATCTCTTCGTTCACCGGCTCGTCAACGTCGAACACCCGACCGCAGTTCTCACATCTGAAATGATAATGACTATCTCGTCTGCCATCGAACCGACTATAAGTACCACAAAGTTCGAGCTCCAGTATCTCACCGCTCTGGGATAACAATCCAAGATTTCGATATACAGTCCCAAGGCTAATGTTGGGAATCTCTTTCTTTACCTCACCGTATATCCAATCAGCAGTAGGATGAGAGCGCGTGCCTCTCAACACTTTAAGGATAGCTTCTTTCTGTTTAGTTCTCCTCATTACCTTTATTGATAATAGTTATCGTTATTTTAATTATACATCATTAGCTACATTTGTCAAGGGGATGCTTCTTATCCTGAACCGTTCTTTCTTTTGGCCTGACGATCAGCTTAAGCCCTTCAATGCCCACGACCACGATTTCATCGTCCACTTCCAGGTTTGATTCGTTGCACCTCGCCTTCCACAGCACACCCTGGACTTTGACATAGCCTTCAGGAGCTAACAGCCTCACTACCCTGCCCTCGCTACCGATTATATTTTCAGCCGCTACCTTCGGCTTTATCAGGAAGGTTGGTTTACCCACCAAGTACATGATATAGGAATGTACAGCTAAAGCCACCATTAGAATGGCCAAGCCCCACAGCGGAATATTTATATTGAAACGCGGCAGCACCCAGAGCACGATAGCAACCAAGATAGCCTCTTCCACTAACGCACCCAAAATCGCTTGCAGTGTATACCAGAGTGGCGGTTTAGTTCTCATCTGCCAGAGAGTCCCGTTGGAATTCTAGACGCAACTGCCCCAGAGTTCAAATGAAAAGCCAATCTATCTCTGTCTCTACTGGTACACATCATACCGCCCCTCACCACAGAGGTAGGCACAGTTGGGACAATATCTGGAGTCGGGGGGAACAGTAGCCCCGCAATTAGGGCAGCTAGTGTCTAGCTTTGCGCCACAATCACCACAGAATTTATAGCTTTGAAGGTTCTCCGAGCCGCACTTGGAGCATGTCTTTGTCGACTGCTGCATTCCAGCAGCCAATCTCGTCCCGCAATTCCCACAGAATCGGTAAGTCATATGGTTCTCTTCCCCACAGTTAGGACACAGAAACGTTTTTACCATACTGCCAATCAATCCTTACCAACATTCAAGCATTCTATCTCCATACAGCCACCCAACACACCAACCCAAATTTTAGCCGTTTAAAGTCCGCACCTCAAGACAACATATATCTTATTTCCTCTCCCTCGATGGGAGGGGACAGAGCTTGCCTGAGTGAAACGAAAGGGTGAGGGTGAAACTCAGGTTGCGGTTAGTCCTCCAGAATGGCGACAACGCGGCACCAGCCAGCGCTGCCACCGGTAAGTTTCACCGGAAAACAGGCAACTTTGAAGCCGAATGGCTTGGGCAGTTTATCCAGGTTGGCTAACTTCTCTATGTGGCAATATTCCTTGTCCTTGCCGACAAAGTGTGCACCCCATATCACGCTCCCATCACCCGTCTTGGCAAAGTCCTCCTTTATCGCCCAGAACGGCCGGTCCCATCCCCAGGCATCGATGCCCATAACCCTAACGCCCTGGTCTATCAACCAGAGTGTGGACTCCCTCATCATGCCACAGCCAGCATCAAAATACTCCGGCTTCCCCCACAATTTGTCAGCCCCGGTCTGTATCATCACGATGTCCCAGGGCTTAATCTTGTAGCTAATCTTCTTCAAAGCCGTCTTAAGCTCACCAACGGTGACGCCTGAGCCGCGTGGTTTATGCCTCATGTCCAGCATCACGCCATCGTGATAGAACCATTCCAGTGGTATCTCGTCAATAGTCTTAGCTCTTTTCCCCTCAGAAGTGGGGAAGTAGTGCCATGGGGCATCAACATGAGTACCGGCATGGGAGATTAAAGTCACGCTGTCGTTGGCCCAGCCTAGCCCCTGAGGCAGGTCTTTCTCACTGCAACCGAAGAACATCTTCATTATCTCGACGCCCTGCTGATGGGCTTCATGGCTAACTTTCACCGGCAACGGTTCGCTGGGGCTATCTTCCGTGGGGACGCTCAAATCTATTATCTTCGCCATATCTCACCTCCAACCATGTTAATATCAAAATTATGGCACATGGACAGCCTGCTGACAATAGCGAGGCTAAAGCCTCGCACTACATTTGCTTTTTTCTACTGTTTCTGTGACGTGTTATACTATGATTGTGGATTGACAAATGGCAGACATAGCAAAGATAAAACAAAGGATAACCAAGCTAAGGGAGCTGCTCAACTACCACAATTACCGCTACTACGTGCTGGACAGCCCGGAAATCAGCGATGCCGAGTATGATGAGCTTATGCGAGAGCTAAAGCAGCTAGAGGAGGCACACCCCGAACTCATTACCCTTGATTCACCCACCCAACGTGTTGGTGCCGCCCCGGTTGAAGCCTTCGGCGTCGTGGAACATCCTCAACCTTTGCTCAGCCTGGCAAATGCCTTTTCCGACGAAGAACTTGACGCCTGGTACCGCCGGGCTTCCAACCTTCTGGGCAGCCGCAAAACCGACTTCGTCTGTGAGCTCAAAATAGATGGCCTGGCTGTAGCCCTGGCCTATGTCAATGGCCTGCTTGAGGTCGGCGCAACCCGAGGTGACGGCCTCCGCGGTGAGAATATCACCCAGAATCTAAGGACTATAAAGAGCATACCCCTCTCCGTGCCCAAAGAGGCACCACCGCGGTTTGAGGTCAGGGGCGAGGTCTATCTGCCCAAGGCCGGCTTCAAAAAGCTCAATGAGGAGCGGGCTAAAGATGGCCTGCCGCTCTTCGCCAACCCCAGGAATGCCGCTGCCGGCTCGGTAAGACAATTAGACCCCAGGATTACCGCTCAGCGTCCGCTGGATATCTTTGTCTATGGTCTGGGCTGGGCTGAAGGCAAGGCAATCCCAGACACCCACTGGGAAATCATGCAATACCTGAAGTCGTTGGGGTTTAAGGTAAATCCCATAATCGCTTTATGCCACACCATGGACGAGGTAAAGGATTACTATGCAAAGTGGGTGGAGAACCAGGATGCACTGCCCTACGATGCTGATGGCGTGGTGGTGAAAATCAACCCCATCCCCTTCCAGGTCGAGCTGGGATATGTTGGGCGTGAGCCAAGATGGGCAATCGCCTATAAATTCCCCGCCGTTCAGGGCACCACCCGCCTTCTGGAAATAGGCATCAACGTAGGGCGGACTGGCAGCCTCAACCCATATGCCCTACTTGAGCCGGTCCAGGTGGGCGGTGTGACCATCAAGCATGCCGCGCTTCACAATGAAGAGGATATTCACCGCAAGGATATACGTATCGGCGATTGGGTCGTCATACAGCGAGCCGGTGAGGTGATACCTGAGATAGTCGAGCCCATCGTCAGCCGTCGTAGCGGCAAAGAGAAGGTCTTCCACATGCCCAAGACCTGTCCGGTATGTGGAGCCGAGGTGATAAAGCCTGAAGGCGAGGCGATGCACCGCTGCACCAATGCTGGCTGCCCGGCTCAGGCGCTGGAGAGAATCAAGCACTTCGTCAGCCGCGGCGCCATGGACATTGAAGGCGTCGGCGAGAAGATGTCCCAGGCGCTGTTCAATGCCAAACTGGTCGAAGATGTCGGCGACATCTATAGCCTCAAAGAGAAAAGAGAACAGTTACTCAACATGGAAAAATTAGCTGACAAGAGTGTAGCCAACATACTCAACTCCATTGAAAAGAGCAAGAACCGACCTCTGCCCCGGGTTATCTTCGCCCTGGGCATACCCAATATCGGAGAGGAGACAGCTGGGCTTCTGGCTGAGCATTACACCAGCCTTGATGACTTATCCGGAGCGACACAAGAGAAGCTTCAGGAAATACCTTCCATCGGTCCAAAAATTGCCGATAGTATAGTAGCTTTCTTCCGCCAGCAACAGAACAAGAAAATCATCGAGAAGTTGAGGAAAGCAGGGGTCAGGCTCGAAGCGAAAAAGGTTGAGGCAAAGAAGCTGCCACTGGCTGGCGTCGAATTCGTCATCACCGGAAGATTGGATGCCTTTCCCCGCCAGGAAGCCGAAGCCAGAGTCAAAGCTCTAGGTGGCAAAGCCGGCTCCGATGTCACCCGAAAAACCAATTATTTAGTGGTCGGCGAAGACCCCGGCTCCAAGCTAGACCGAGCCCAGGCGCTGGGTACAAAAACGCTAAACGAAGCCGAGTTCTTAGAGCTACTAAAGAAATCAGAGGGCAAACTCAAATAGAAAAACTTTTCGTCTCAGGTAGATTGGAGCATTGGCTCCAATCATGCCTAGAGCGGATGCTCTAGGCTATCCACTCGTACATTTTATGTCATTCTGAGGGAGTCCCGATTTTATCCCGATTTATCGGGAAGAATCTCAGAACGGGGGGTTCAAAAGGAGAGAGGAATAAGATTTTCCCCTCTCCCGTGATGGGAGAGGGATAGGGTGAGGGTAAGAATAAACAATATGAAACTTATTGTAGGCCTGGGTAACCCGGGCAAAGCTTATGCCCACAACCGCCACAATATCGGCTTCCGCTGCATAAACTACTTGGCCAGGCTCCATTCCATACAGATAAAAAAACACCAGTGTCAGTCCCAGGTCGGCAGCGACAAAATAGCCGGCATCGAAGTACTTCTGGCCAAACCCAAGACATTCGTCAACCTCAGCGGCGAGGCAGTTGGTCGGCTGATGCGCAAGTATAAAATCCCGGTAAACGACCTGATTGTTATCTATGATGACCTCGATTTACCTCTGGGCAAGCTGCGCCTCCGCCCCGGTGGCAGCGCTGGAGGACATAAAGGGATAAAATCCATAATCTCGGCTCTGGGAAGCAAGGACTTCTGCCGCATCAAGGTAGGCATCGGCCGCCCAACAAAAAAAGATGGCACAGCAATCACTGGTGAGGATGCTATAGTCGGCTACGTCCTTAGCGACTTCACCCCGCAAGAAGAGAAAGCGATTAAGCCCGCCATCGCCCGAGCAGCCGAAGCTATTCACTGCATCTTAACCGAGGGCATGGTCGCAGCCATGAACAAATTCAATTAAGCTCGCTAAAAGGCAACGACATTGCCTGAAATCGGCTAGCGTTGGTTAGTTGCGGAAATTTCTAATCTCATCGTGCTTTACTACACAATTGTTTTGCTTTACATCACACATTCTGTCACAGTGTTCAGTGTTAGGGCGGGATACTGGCATTTATTTAATTCAAAGATTATACTGAGAATGCGCATGTGTCCCTAAAGTTAGAGATAAAAAGCCAAAGCCTTTTACTCGGTGCAGTGAGATGATTAACAAAAATCCTCTCCAAAAATACCCACAATTCGTTGCCCTTTATTTGAATGGCCTGCTTAATCCCCGGTCTTGGGTAGAGAAAGCCGACGAGATGCTTGAGGCATCCAAGGTGTTAGAGCCGCAACTGTGGAAATATTGGAGTGTCGTTCTGACCAACGCGAAAGAAGGAAAGTACGACAAAGGTGGAAAACACCCTAATATACCTCCACCTAATCTACATGGCCCTTATTTCATTCTTGTTTCATATGCTCTTGAGAATCTATTCAAGGCTCTAATAATTGGAAGGCGAAAGGATGAGATTGACAGCCAATTCCTTCAAACGGGGAGATTGCCGAGACTAATCAATGAACATAACCTCGTGAAGTTATCCAAAGAAGCAAATATTGAGGTGGACATCAAGGAAGAAGACATTCTAACTAGACTGTCTAGGCAGTCGAAGTGGAAAAGCCGATATCCAGTACCCGTTGAACTACACGACATACGAAATGTAATTCAATACTCCGACGGCAATCCATACTTTACCGATTATTATGCGCCCGGGGACATTGACCAGCTCAATACTATAGTGAAGAAAGTGAGAAGCCACATTGCAGAGGTTATATGAATTTGCCAAGGTAGCTATAGTAACTACACAAAAAGCCTCTTTGAAACCGAAAGTCAAGAAAAAAACCTCTCCTGCCCAGGAAAATCTTTTTCTTGACGACTGGGTATCCCGTATAACTATAAGGTTTAGACCCACCTTCATCATGAGATTCAAT
>VGNY01000020.1 GCA_016865895.1 Chloroflexota bacterium
AGGGTACTCTGAGCCTCACTTACGTCGTAACTCTCCTCTCGTGCCCGGTTGACCTCCCTGGCTAATTCGAAAAGAACAGCTATCGCCTGAGCAGTGTTGAAATCATCATCCATGCTCTCGATAAATCTGCGCCTGAACGGTTCGCTATCGAGAACAGTCTTTCCAGCAGTCCCGCCGTCTTTGGTTGCTTGCCGCAGCCTTTCCATGCCAGATTCGGCCGCTTTCAGCGTCTCCTCGCTATAAGTCAATGGGCTGCGATAATGGGAGCCAAGGATAAATAGCCGAATGGCATCAGAGCTGTAGCGCTCCAGAGCCTGTTTCACCGTTATCAGGTTGCCCAGGGACTTGCTCATTTTATTTTCGCCCAGTTGAAGTAGCCCATTATGCAACCAGTATCTGGCAAAAGGCACAACGCCGGTGAAAGCTTCTGACTGAGTTATCTCGTTCTCGTGATGGGGAAAAATAAGGTCCTGTCCACCACCATGTATGTCAAGGCTATTGCCGAGATATTTCAACGACATAGCACTACATTCTATATGCCAGCCCGGCCTGCCTTCACCCCAGGGACTCGGCCAGTAAGGCTCGCCCGGCTTGGCCGCTTTCCACACGGCGAAGTCCAACGGGTATTCCTTTTTACCCTCCTCGGCAGAGCTCCGAGAGAGCATCTCATCCAAATCCTGATGAGACAGCTTGCCATAGCCAGCGAATTTCTTGACTCGGAAATAGACACTGCCATCAGACTCATAGGCATATCCTTTATCTATTAAGCCCTGTATAACTTCTATTATCTTGGGTATCTCCTCGGTCGCCTTGGGATAGACATGGGCCCGCTTTATATTCAATGCATCCATGTCGTTGAAGTATTCCTGAATATATTTTTCAGCCAGCTCTGCTGATGATACTCCCAGTTGTTGTGCCCGGTTTATTATCTTGTCGTCTATGTCAGTAAAGTTCTGCACATGTTTTACCTTGTAGCCTTTGAACTCCAAATAGCGCCTGATGACATCGAAAATCACGTAGCTCATAGCATGTCCGATATGGCAATCGTCATAAACGGTAACCCCGCAGACATATATGTTCACCATCTCACCCTTGGGGCGAAATTCCTCTTTTCGTCCCGATAGCGTACTAAATACCTTCATCTGCTTTCTCCGAAGGTGAATTAGCAGCGGTCTTCCTGGCTGCAGACCGCATAGCTTTCACAGTCTTTTCCAGCTCAGCAATCTTTTTCTCCAGACTCTCAATCTTCTCCCAAACCGGGTCGGGCAATTTCTCCACAGTATCGGTATCAGGATTACGGATTTCAACCACCCTGCCCGGCACACCGACAACAGTAGCATTGGCCGGCACCGAAGTTATCACCACAGAACCAGCACCGACTTTTACATTATCGCCGATGTTAATGGCTCCGATAAGCTTAGCTCCAGCACCAACAACCACATTATTGCCCAAAGTCGGATGGCGCTTCTTTTTCAGCAAGCTAGTACCGCCTAAAGTAACCCCTTGGTACAGGGCAACATTATCTCTAATCTCGGAGGTCTCGCCAATTACCACCCCCATACCATGGTCGATAAAAAAGCCTTCCCCTATCTTAGCGCCAGGGTGGATTTCAATCCCGGTGAAAAAGCGGCTGATATGTGAAATCAGGCGAGGGAAGAAGGGGATACGCCGGTTCCACAGGGTATGAGCCAGGCGGTGACACTGCCGGGCATGGAAGCCGGGGTAAGCGAAAAGGACCTCACAGACATTTCTCGCCGCCGGGTCATGCTCGAAGACAGCTTGTATATCTCTCCTGATGCTCTTTATAAGACTCATCAAATCTTCCTCTTATCCTGTGCGTCACTGCGAGCCCTTCGCCTCCTGTCATTCTGCTCCCGATTCATCCCGATAAAATCGGGACTTATCGGGAGAGGAATCTCATATGGCTCAGGATAAACTCCGCGTGGCAATACCAAGGAATTGCCTCGTCATTCCGATTCCATCGGGCTTCCTCGCAATGACAGTTCAAGCTAATAGACATCTCCCATTTTAGGAATTCTTACTCTCCCTCCACTGAAGCTACGGCATAAGCAGCTATCCCCTCCACCCTACCGGCAAACCCCAAACCTTCAGTAGTAGTCGCTTTAACCATCACCTGACCTGAGGCAATCCCCAGAGTCTGGCTAATACGACCACGCATCTCCTCAATGAAAGGCGATAGTTTGGGCTGCTGAGTCACCACAACCGCATCTATGTTTCCAATCTTAAAGCCTTTCCCTTTGAGTAGCTTATTTACTTCATCCAGCAAAATCAAGCTGGAAATATCTTTATATTTTTGGTCCTCCGGCGGGAATTGATTGCCGATGTCTCTCAACCCAGCGGCACCAAGCAGGGCATCAATTATAGCATGAGTCAACACATCGGCATCACTATGACCTGATAGCCCTCTGTCAAACGGAATCTCAATTCCGCCTAGAACTAGCTTGCGTCCTGGAACTAAGGGATGTACATCATAACCGATTCCGACTCGCATTAGCCTATCTATTCCTTGCTATAACTTCAGCCAGAGCAAAATCCTCAGGAGTGGTTATCTTTATATTGGCATATGACCCCACATAGAGCTTGACCTTGTGTCCCATCTGCTCTACCAGGCTGGCATCATCGGTAACATCTCTGGATATCTGCTCATGGGCCTTAGTTATTATATCAAAGCGGAAAACCTGGGGGGTCTGCACCGCCCATAGTTCTTGACGGTTAAGCGTTTCTCTAACCATCCAATTATCATCACCACGTTTAACGGTATCCTTAACCGGCACTGCTGCTACCGCTGCACCGGTATATTGAGCTGCCTCTAATCCTTCTTGAATCAACTCCAACGTCAAGAAAGGACGGCCACCATCATGTATAATCACCCAATCACAGCCTTTCAGTTTACTAAGCCCCTGCCGTACTGAGTCCTGCCTTCTCTTGCCACCGAGACATACATCTACCACCTTAGACCAACATCTTTCCATGGCCACCTTCTGCCCCAAATCCAGGTTATTCTCATTAAGGACAATAACTATTTGACTGACTAGCTCACAGCTCTGACAAACATCCACCGACCAGGCGACTAAAGGCTTGCCAGCCAAAGGCAAGAAGGCTTTATCTGTTCCGAAGCGCTGGCTGACACCTGCCGCTGCAATGACTACACCAGTTTGAGAAGGAATGGCTTGATGGTTTTTAATGTCATTGCGAGGAGCGCTAGCGACGAAGCAATCCCTCGAGATTGCGACGCGGAGTTTATCCTGAGCCATATGAGATTCTTCTCCCGATAAATCGGGATCAGAATGACAGGGGTGAAGGGCTCGCAATGACAATTTAGAATTTTTAGACACTCTCACTTCCTTGGTTGTCTAACAAGCCCTGAACGGAGAGCTTCAGCTACAGTGCTCGCTGTCACCAGCTCAATACTTCTCACACTGGATGTAAGTTTAGACAAAGCATCGGGAATAAGGCAACGCTTAAATCCCAACCTGGCTGCTTCAGCAATCCGCCTTTCCAATTGCGGCACAGATCTAAGCTCACCGCTTAATCCAACTTCACCAAGCACTGCAAGCCCGGGGACAACTTGAGCATCTCGGTGACTGGAGGCAATTGCCAGAGCGATACCTAAATCAGCAGCCGGCTCACCGATGCGCAAACCTCCGATAACATTAGTTATGATATCCTGATTGGAAAGATTGACTCCAGCACGCCTAGTAAGCACAGCGGCTATTAGAAGTAAACGGTTAAAGTCAACGCCGTTTGCAATCCGCCGCGGAGGACCAAAACTTGCCAGGCTGGTCAAAGCTTGGATTTCCACCAGTAGTGGACGGCTCCCCTCAAAAGTTGGTACCACAGCCGAACCAACTGCTCCATCCCGATGTGATACCAAAAAAGCCTCCGAGGGGTTAGCCACCTCTACCAAACCTCCACCGCTCATCTCAAAAACGCCAACCTCATTGGTGGAACCAAAGCGATTCTTGTTACTCCTCAATATCCTGTAGCTGCTAAAGGTCTCACCTTCAAGATAGAGAACTACATCAACAATGTGTTCTAATACTCTGGGGCCGGCGATGGTCCCGTCTTTGGTTACATGCCCAGTAATAAGAACTGGGATTTCGGCTCGTTTTGCCCATCGCATCAGCCTCAAGGTGCATTCGCGTATTTGGGTAACGCTGCCCGGTGCCCCGGTCATTTCTTCGAGGTAAACAGTCTGGATAGAATCAACGACCACCAGATTCGGCGACAATTCGCTTAACCGTCCCAGAATAACTTCGATATTGGTCTCGGGAAGAATATAAAGCCTATCACCGCCTATTCTCAGACGCTCCGACCTCAGTTTAATCTGCTGAGACGACTCTTCACCGGAAACATATACTACTCTATCGCCCTTTTCAGCCACTGCCGATGAAGCCTGAAGCAGCAGGGTAGATTTTCCAATACCCGGGTCGCCGCCAACAAGCACCAAAGAGCCAAACACCAGACCCCCACCCAGAACTCGATTAAGCTCAGCCAAGGGGAAAACCAAACGGGGAGATGTTTCGGTTGTCAGATGGGAAAGCTCCTGAGGTACATTCTCCTCAGAATACAACCAGGTAGCTGTATGAGCAGGAGCGGTGACAACGGTCTCCACAAAACTATTCCATTCCTGGCAACCTGGGCAACGTCCCAGCCATTTGGGACTCTCCTTGCCACACTGCTGGCAGATAAAGACAGCCTTAGATTTCGGTTTGTTCAAATTAACAACCCCTCAATCAATGCCAAAACCACCAATTATTATATCCTTACTGTCGTCACGAGGCATCCCGAGTGGAACAAGGGAACGCTGGGGCAATCTCGCTTTTCCTCTCTTGTCATTGCGAGTCCACCGATATATCGGGGGACGTGACAATCTAGGTGGCGAGGGGGTAAAGCAGATTGCTTCGCTTCGTTCGCAATGACAGGCGGAGATAGACGAATACCGCAAAAAGTCACTCACCCGCAGATTAAAATACCGAAAAGGGCGGGGGTTATCACTTTATGCTTAATCCCGCCCTGAATAGAATCAATCTATTTGGAATGTGAACTCACGAGGCCAAAGCTGGCTCTTATGTTTTCCCCTCCCTGGGCAAAGCTCCTGCAGTAGCCCGAATCACGATTTTCTCACCGTCATAATCTACCTGCAAAGTGTCACCGGGGCTGAACTCACCGCGGAGCAGAGCTTCAGAGAGCTTATCCTCAACCTCAGTTTGAATTACACGTCGCAGCGGCCGAGCCCCAAAGGTGGGGTCATAGCCCTTTTCACCCAAGAAATTTTTAGCAGCATCCGTCATTTCCAACTTAATGTTTTTCTCCCCTAGTGACTTAGCCACCTCGTTGAGCATCAAATCGACAATCTGGCGGATTTGCTCTTTGCTAAGGGAGTGGAAGACTACCACACCATCAATGCGGTTTAGAAACTCAGGAAGAAAGGTGTTCTTCAGTTCCGCAAGCACTTTCTCTTTCATCTTGTCATATTCGCTTTGCCGATGTCTTTCTTCGTCAGTACGAGCAGCAAAGCCAATACCCATAGCACCCCTTATGTGCTTGGCACCAACGTTGCTAGTCATAACCACAATGCTGTTACGGAAATCAACCCGGCGCCCTTTGGCATCAGTCAGATGACCGTCATCGAAGATTTGAAGCAATATATTGAATACATCCGGATGCGCCTTTTCAATCTCGTCAAGCAGTATGACACAGTAAGGTTTACGCCTCACTGCTTCAGTTAATTGTCCTCCCTCATCGTAACCCACATACCCCGGAGGAGCACCAACCAGTCGAGCCACGGTATGTCGTTCCATGAACTCGGACATATCTAGCCGAATCATGGCATCTTCACTGCCAAACATGAACTCGGCTAAAGCTCTGACTAACTCAGTTTTGCCCACTCCTGTTGGACCGAGGAAAATGAAGTTACCGATAGGACGACGAACTCCTTTAAGTCCAGCTCGGGCCCGTCTAACTGCCTTAGACACGATGGTTATGGCTTCATCCTGGCCGATAATTCGGCGGTGCAAACCCTCCTCCATCTGCAGAAGGCGACTGGTTTCATCTACGGTGAGACGCACTACAGGGACTCCAGTCCACATACTGACCACCTCAGCAATGTCTTCCTCATTCACCACTGGTTTTTCTTGCTGCTGCTCTTCTTGCCACTGCTGCTCCATACTACTGATTTTATCCGTCAACCGGACCTCGCGGTCGCGCAGTTCAGCGGCATGCTCGTACTCTTTAGAAGAAATAGCCGCCTCTTTGTCCTTACGCACGGCTTCCAAAGCTTTCCTCGCTTCAGTCAAGCCGATAGGTGCTGCGCCACGCTTGATGCGCACTCGTGATGCAGCCTCATCCATCAAATCAATAGCCTTATCAGGCAAGAAGCGGTCCGGTATATATCTAGCAGCTAAAGAAGCTGAAGCCTGCAAAGCTTCGTCACTTATGGTTAATCGATGATGCTCCTCATATCGCTCTTTGATACCTTTCAGAATCTCCACAGTCTCCTCTACAGTTGGTTCAGCCACTGTGACCGGCTGAAAACGGCGCTCCAGAGCAGCATCCTTCTCGACATACTTGCGATAATCATCCAAAGTGGTGGCGCCAATACACTGTAGCTCGCCCCGAGACAGCGATGGCTTCAAGATATTGGAGGCATCAACAGCACCCTCAGCAGCGCCAGCACCAACAATGGTATGCAACTCATCGACAAAAATCACACAATTGCCACCGCTTTTTATCTCGTCAATAACCTTTTTCAGCCTCTCCTCAAACTCGCCACGGTATTTCGTGCCGGCTACCAGCAAGCCTATATCAAGCGTTACCAGTCGTTTACCCTGCAATGTCTCAGGGACTTCACCTGACACAATTCGATGTGCCAACCCCTCAACAATCGCTGTTTTGCCCACACCTGGTTCACCTATAAGAGCTGGGTTATTCTTCCGGCGACGGCTGAGTATTTGGATAACTCGCTCAATCTCTTTATTGCGATTAACAATAGGGTCGAGCCTCCCGGCCTTAGCTGCGGCTGTTAAGTCAATTCCAAGCTGGTCCAGGACCGGCGTCCGAGTAGTACCCCGAGCAACAGCACGAGGCTGTGCTACACCCTGGCTTAAGATGCTCTGTATCTCAGCTTGAACCTTATCTAAAGTAACACCGAAGCTCTCCAGAACACCGACAGCCGCTCCCTCACGCTCACGTAACAAGCCCAACAATAGATGCTCGGTGCCTATATAACTATGGTTTAAGCGTCGGGCCTCATCTACTGCGAGCTCGATGACCCTCTTTGCCCTGGGGGTAAGCCCAACCTCGCCGATTGCTGACCTCTCACCCCGTCCCACCACAAACTCCACAGCAGCTCGCAACTTATTCGGAAGCACGCCCAAGCTGGCTAAGACCTTACTAGCCACACTATCTTCCTCAGCAACCAAACCCAGAAGTATATGCTCAGTATCAATGTAATTGTGCCCAAAGCGCTGGGCTTCTTCTTGGGCTCGGGTTAAAGCTCGGCGGGCTCTTTCTGAGAATTTTTCAAACCTGTTAGCCATTTCTGTCCTTTACATCCATTACTGCTCATTCAACCGACACCGCTAACAAGAATTATAAGGCGTTTAGTTGTATGTGTCAAAGTGTTCAAAAATTCGTGTGCACTGCACAACAAAAAGAAAGAGGCTGGCTATACTAGACCAATAAAAAACCTCTGGCAGTGGCATATTTTCCCAGGGAGTTGCCCACCTAGTATCGTCTGCGCTGAGGCGTTTCACTTCCGTGTTCGGGATGAGAACGGGTGGTTCCACCTCGCTCTAACCACCAGAGGATCAGACCTAGGCCAAATACTAACAGTTAAAAGACTTTTTGTCAACACGCACGCACGCCCAGCTGGTCGGTTTATTCATCTCTTCTGCCTGGCCTGTTTAGTATCTGATATTATATCTTGCTCCTGTGCCAGACCGCCAAAACGACGTTGCCGTTCACAATAGGCAATAAGGGCTTTGTAAAGCTCCTTTTTATCAAAATCGGGCCATAAGACCGGTGTGAAATAGATTTCAGTATAGGCAGACTGCCACGTCAGGAAATTGCTCAACCGTATTTCACCGCCGGTGCGGATGAGCAGGTCGGGATCTGGGATACCGGCAGTGTAAAGATATCGGCTAACAATAGTCCCATCTATTTCCTGTGCTGGAACACCGTCACGGATGAGACATCGTATCGCTTCTACAATCTCGTCTCGGCCCCCATAATTGAAAGCTAAACTCAAAGTCATCCGATTATAATTCTGAGTTAGCTCCACAGCTCGCTTTACTTTATCCTGTAGCCTTGGCGGCAGACCATCGAGCTTACCTAAGTGATGGACTTTTATCTGCTTTTCCTGGGCATACTTGATTCCCTCATCGAGTCTCTCCTCCAGAAGTCGAAATAGCCCATCCACCTCCACTCGCGGGCGGTTCCAATTCTCTGTTGAGAAAGCGTACAAAGTGACATATGGGATTTTGTATTCAAGGAGGGTTTCAACTACATGCTGGGCAGCGGCGGCTCCTTGTCTGTGTCCAGCTAGGCGGGGTAAGCGGCGTTGCTTAGCCCACCGACCATTGCCATCCATGATAATAGCTATATGTTTTGGCAGTTGCCTTAAATTTGCCGGTGTAGCCATTTCAAGCTAGTTTATCAAGTTTTTCCTTAAGTTCCCTTCTCTTTGCTTCACCAAATTTAACTGGATTGGATAAAATTCGGTAATGTGGCTCGTCTAAAATCATTTTTTCTGGCTCAAGGTCTTTCACCAAGCAAACATGCGAACCAACGATAGAATTAGGTCCTACTTTTATACCGGGCATAACGCTAACATTGACTCCAGTTTTGCAATTATCCCCAAAAATAGCACCAAGCTTATCTCTCCCGGTATCGATAGCTTGACCTGCAACCGTCACCGAGATGTTATGCTCGTCAAAACGGAAATTTGCCAGAACAGTGCCTGCGCCAAAGAGACAATTCTTACCTATTATAGAGTCACCTATGTAGCTGGAGTGAAACCAGCAGCCATCGCCGATATAGGAGCCTTTGACCTCCGTGGAATAACCAATGACACAGTCGGTGCCGATGTGGCTGTAATCTCGCACCAGGACATTGGTGCCGATTAGGGAATTAGACCCTATATAGGCTGGCCCTTTGATAACAGCATTCTCTAGCACTCTGACATTGTCGCCTATGATAACCTTGCCTTCGATTGTAGCTTTTGCTGATATGGAGGCTGAGGCAGAAATTTGTGGTTGAGCTATATTCAGAAAGTATTTAACCACATCAAAAATGTGCCACGGATATTTTATAGGTGCCCAGAAATCTGTGTATGGAACGACCTTGATTTTACATCCATCTTTGACCATGTTATCCAGAGCACATTCGTAGACATCATCTCTTGTAGTTTTGACATTTTCTATGTGTTTCAGCAGTTTTTTAGGTTCAGTGTGGAGATGGACCAAGATGTTTACTAAGCTGCTTGGCTCCTGGCCGGGTTCTGGCTTTTCCACAATGTGTTTCAGTTCATTTGCTGAACTCACAGCCAGATAGCCTCCCGGGAAATAGTCCTTCACTTCATAGCCCAGCACATATGAAGCGGCTGTTTCTTTGTTGTTCTCGCGGAGAAGCCCGGTATATGCCGAGGCTGTGAAAACATCGTTAGGGTTCACCACTATGATATTCTTGTCTAGGAAAGACTCAGCGCTCTTTAAGGCATCAGCGATACCCATCACCCGTTTCTGCAGGGCCAGTTCAATCTTGGCACCGGAGGTCATTTTGGCTATTTTCCCTATCTGTTCCATATTCGCCGAGTTGCCGATGATTATGAATTGGTCAAAGCCTGCTTTTTGAGCCATGTCCATCTGGTGTTGGAGAAGCGTCTTGCCCAGGAAATTGAGCAGGAATTTGTCTTCGGCAATGGGAAACATCCTTTTACCGATGCCCCCACAAAGAAAGATTACTTTCATCTGCTTACTTCCCACCTAATTTACAAGTCAAACAAGCCTTTTGTCTCATTTTACTCCAATTCTAAGACTTTCGGTATCCCAAAGCATACCAGTCTAATTTAATTAGCCTGTGGCCGCCTTTTGCCCTGGAGCGGACTTAATCGCTCGGCGCGGGATAGCACCCGCCAGATGTTTTAGCATTTTTAAGATAAGCTCGCTATGCCAATCGAAAGACAAATCGTTCAACTCGGCTATGGACTGAGGTATGCCGTTGCTATCTACAAAATTGTGCAGTCGCTCAACCTGCCGATTACCGAGTTTCCCATATAGATGATGCACCCAATAGCCAACCTTGAGCTCTTTGCCCAGTCTGGCTTGCCATCGCTTCTGATAAGAAGATAGCCTCTGCTTGGAGAAATCATGGGCCAGAAATGCCTGGTGCAGACTGTCAGCGGCTATACCAGCACACAGGAGACCATAGTATATGCCACCACCGGTGATTGGTTTAACCTGGCCAGCCGCCTCACCGACTACTAGAATTCTGTCGGCATATGTTTTGGAGAGAGGTCGGAGAGGAATGACTCCGTAGCCCGGGATGACTTCAGTTGAGGTTATCTTGCCTTGTGCTTTAAGTTTTGATAGGAATCTGTTCAAGTGCCACTCGGGCTGCTGGTGGGTCGTCAGTCCAGCTATGCCCTTACCATTTCTGGTAGGTACCAGCCAGGCAAAACCATTGGGCGCCAGGCTCTGGTCAAGGTAAACTTCTACCTCGTCAAAGCCACTTATCTCGACTTCGACCTGAGCCCCATAAACAAGCTCTTTTATTTTCCCAAAGCCAAGATTCTGGGACAAGGGCGCCCCAAACCCGGTAGCGATAACTGCTGTTTCGGTCTCAAAGAGCTTTTTGGGGCCCTGGCAGTTTGCTTCAACATAGAGGCAGTCTGTTCCAGTCTGAATGCCGGTCACATAAGTACCGAAAAGGTAACAAACGCCAGATGCCTGAGCTTTATTTGCCAGTGCCAGATCAAGAGCTGGTCGGTCAATAATATAGGCCACCTCATCATTCCGCCGTAGTCTGAGTGCTTTACCTGAGGGTGCAAGGAATTTAGCTGAGCTGGCTTGCCTGATAATGAGGTTATTATCAGTATCAACTTCCAGCAAATCAATACATTCTTTGCCGACGACGCCGGTACAACAAATATCTTGTCCGGCAGTCGCTTTCTTTTCCAAGACAAGCACCTTGTGGCCAAGCCGAGCTAATTTCTCAGCAAGATAACTGCCAATCGGCCCAGCACCGACTATGATAATGTCATACAACTTCGTCTCCAGTGCTGAATAACCTTTTAATGCTGCCTTACTGCCTAAAGTCCTCCTATATACACGTCCAGCAGCCTGTTATGGAAAGGTAACGCCAATCTAGTTTAGCCATGTCCACCTAAATGAGCTTTCAGCCCGCTAAATTGCCTTTAAGTCCTGCGCCATTTTGTCGCAGGTATTCGCTATACCAGGCTAGGTTAGCCATAGCCACAGCCGCCTGATGTGGCATATCGTAGCACACTGAGTTTCTTTCTGCTAGGGTACGGATTATCCTGTTGGCTAGGGCAGCACCGAAAGCAAGTGGCTCAGAAGCGACGATGGTTGGTTTATCATATTTCTTAGCCAGTTCATTTAGCTGGTCGAAGACTTGGACTATTGCTGCCAGGAGAGCCTCTCGCAGACGTTCTCGTTCATCCTCTTTGGCAGCCTTGGAGATTTGTTCCGGAGGCATGGCAGGCATCAATCCCAGCATAATAACTCCGTCCACCGCAGGACAGCGCAGGAGAACTTCAACGCATCTAATTACAGCATCTCCAAAAGTGCCGGCTACCAGGTCAACTGGGTTGCTTCGACTCCACCAGGCTGGCATAAAGCTATCTAACTCTGTGATGGTATCGGGAGGCAGAGAAACAACATCCAGACCTAACCTGGCGCAGGCGTCAGCGGCTAAAACACCCCAGCCGCCTCCAGCGGTGACTATGCCCACCCTTCGGCCTCTGGGTAGCGGATGACACAGAAAGGCGATGCCAGTATCCACAAGTTCGTCCAGACTTCTTACTCTAATTACCCCGGCCTGTTTTCGCATGGCTTCAAACACAGCGTCTGAGCCAGCCAGTGATGCAGTATGGGATTTTGCAGCCATAGCTCCGGCTGGTGTCTCACCGACCTTGAGCATGACGATGGGCTTCTTTTTGCTCACCTCCTTCGCCGTCTCAAAGAACCGGACGCCGTCTTTAAAGCCTTCGATATAGCTAAGGATTACCTTGGTTTGTGAATCTTCTGCCAGGTACTCGAGGTAGTCCTCGGCATGAAGGTCTGCCTCATTACCGCTGCTAATGCATTTGGCACAGCCATAGCCATTTGCCATAGCCAAGCGCGTTATTGTTCCAACTACGTTCCCGCTCTGGGAGACAACAGAAATAGACCCTGGAGGAGGGAAGAGAGGTGGCATCTGAGAGTAGAACCTGCCCGCAGGGTTGATAATTCCATTGGAATTAGGTCCCACGAATCTCATACCGCCACTACGGGCTACCTCCACGATTTCTCGTTGTAACCCTTCACCCTCTGCGCTGACCTCGGCAAAGCCTGCGGTTATAACCACACCGGCTTTTATTCCCTTGATGACACACTCCTTTACTAACTGAGGTACGCTTGGTGGCGGTACCACGATTACAGCGAGGTCAGGTATTTCAGGGATGTCACCAACGTTCCGATATACCTTTAGTCCCATTATCTCGTCTTTAGTAGGGTTTACCGGATATATCCTACCTTGGAATCCACCGAATTTGAGATTGAATAGAATTCGATAACCCCACTTCCTGGGGTCATTGGAGGCTCCGAGGAAAGCTACGGAGCGAGGCTCAAACATAAGTTTGAGACTTGTTATTGCGTCAGTTAGCTTATTGTCCAAGGTGAGTTATCTAGCTTATCTTGCTGCCCAATAAGCGGCTTCAAAAAGCGGTTTATATTGTAGCAGCAAAGCATATACAGGGGCAAATTTGGTGCGGAGCAGACGACCTATTTAGGACATCTGCTCGGCAAGGTGAAAGCCGATGTCAGGAAACCTGCGGTTCTTTGCTGGATAATCGGATACCATAACCAGACTGTAACGTGAGTACCGGGGAGCCACAGGATAGCAGGTTTGTCACATGCCTCCCAAAAGTCGAGCGTAGCCTGTCTCGGAATGGCCTCGTCCCAAAGTGCGTTTATCATCAAAATCGGGCGTTTCCGTAGAAAGGGGGCGAAGGTCAACGGGTCGGTTTGGAAACATCCTATGAGAGGGGTAACATTCTCGAACCCCTTCTCATCTACCTCAGTAACGTACTGTGGATAGTGGTTGTGAATTTCATGGCATTCTGCTTGGGTGCAACTGTGCCCTTTTATGATAGCTTCGTTCTTGGTATCCCAAGTAATCCTTTCGGAATTCCCTCCAGAAACGATGAACACGCCTGCCTTGATGCGTTTGTCTACTCCCATAGCTATAGATGAGATAAATCCACCCATGCTTATTCCAACTACTCCTATCTGGTTCTCGTTTATCTCGGCTCTTTTGCTTGCCCAATCTATAATCTGGCGTATCTCAATTACTGAAACTCGGTAGCCTTCAAACCATTCATCAGGGGTAAGTAGAGGAAGACGGCTTTTTATGACTTCTGGCATGCGGCTAGTGTGAAACACCAGATATAGCATGAAGCAAGCTATGCCTTTCTTGACTAGAGCCCGTGCCAGAAATCGGCAGGGAATTATGCTGCGGTCTCCCCATCCATGAATTAGAATAGCCAGCGGGGCATTGTTGGCATTTCGCGGCTGAAAGTATTCACCACAAGCTGTATTATTTTCCTCGTATTGCGTTGGGTGAGCGGTGGGAAAATCAACAACGTAACGCAGCCATTTTGAAGAGGTTTCTTTCAGAGCCAGGTTAAAACAGGTCTCGCCGCTGTGGTAATCGTACGGGTTCATATCAAGATTAGGCTTGGCAGTGCCCCCCCCCCGGGTTTTAGGTCTCAGGTTGTTTTAGGTCTCAGGTTATTAGACAAAAACGATTTGCTGTCATCCAGCCATTTCGACTGCATGCAAAACGATCAAACGAGGCGCAAGCCAGTCTCCTTAAACTTCGGGGCAAAAACCAGAACTTTTGCGTCTCTGGGTTAACTGACCTACGCTTTCTGTTTATATATGCCTAATTGGGTATTACTTAAACTAATCTCCAGGCTTTCCCACAGCCCACAAAGCCTTTATTGCTACCACAATAGCAGCAGGCGCCATCAAAGTAGCTACCAATGCCAGTATGGCATCCAGCATAGCGCCGATGCCAAACATCTTAAGAGGTGCAAACACGCCTCCAACGACCATCAACGCTATAATCGCCACCAAGAAAAGCAGTAGTTCCTTTGCGGTGATATTCAAGAACCCTATTATGAGACCCAGGATAATCAGAATGATGATAACTGCGGGCATAATAGCTGTCGCCGCGCCTAGAGCTGCCATGATACCTACTACTACGGCAATAATCAGACCGACAATAAATGCCCAAAACCCGACCATGCCTAAGACTTTACCCTTGCCTTTTGCCATACTTAGTTAACCTCCTTTTTTTATTTTGCCACCCTCGTCTACATATTTTAACATGGTATTTTCAGTTGTCAATACCATTTTACTTGACAGTCACCTTGTCACGTACTAGCATTTAGGGTGCACTGCCGGCAAACAGCAAAACAACAACTCTGATGCAATTACAAACAGCACGATTGTAATGAAACCACCTACGTGGAAGAAGGAGGGTGAATGTGATGGAAGATTATGAGAAACTAGGTGTGTTTTATCTCGGTCGCCCTTATGATTTGGCTACAAAAAAGCCGCAAGAAGGGCTGCTGCTCTACGATTCCAAAGACCTGGTCACGCATGCGGTCTGTGTTGGAATGACAGGCAGTGGGAAAACTGGTCTCTGTATCGCTCTGCTAGAGGAAGCTGCCATAGACGGCATACCAGCTATAGCCATCGACCCCAAGGGAGACCTGCCAAATCTTTTACTGAACTTTCCAGAATTGCGTCCAGAGGACTTTGCACCGTGGATAAACGAGGATGATGCCCGTAGAAAGGGCCTAGCTCCGGCAGAATATGCTAAGCAGCAAGCGGAGCTGTGGAATAATGGGCTGGCATCATGGGGGCAGAGTGGTGAACGAATACGCCGCCTTCGTCAATCAGCTGACTTTACCGTCTATACTCCAGGCAGTAACGCCGGACTCCCAGTTTCAATATTGAAATCCTTTGCAGCTCCACCCGCCGCCATTCTAGATGACAGCGAACTGCTTAGAGACCGCATCAACACCACCGTCATCAGCCTGCTCGGGCTTTTGGGTATAGAGGCTGACCCCATCAAAAGTCGGGAACACATATTGATATCCTCCGTAATAGATATGGCCTAGAAAGAAGGGCGTGACCTAGACCTCGCCGCTTTAATTCAGCAGACTCAGAATCCTCCGCTGACAAAAATCGGAGTGCTTGACCTGGAATCATTCTATTCTTCCAAAGACAGATTTACATTGGCTCTATCCCTTAACAACCTGCTGGCCGCACCAGGTTTCAGCACCTGGCTTGAGGGCGAGGCATTAGATATAGACTTGATGTTGCATTCACCCGATGGCAAGCCGAGGGTCTCAATATTTTCTATAGCCCATTTAGATGACGCTGAGCGCATGTTCTTTGTGTCCTTACTGTTAAACCAGATACTAGCGTGGACACGAACGCAGTCGGGTACCACCAGCCTCAGGGCCGTTGTATATATGGATGAGATATTTGGCTACTTTCCACCGGTGGCGAACCCCCCATCAAAGACCCCATTGCTCACTCTACTAAAACAAGCGAGAGCTTTTGGTGTTGGCATTGTGCTGGCTACCCAGAACCCCGTGGACTTGGATTATAAGGGGCTGGCAAATACTGGTACCTGGTTCATAGGCAGATTACAGACTGAGCGTGACAAGATGAGAGTCCTGGAGGGTCTGGAGGGTGTTGCCGCCAGCGCCAGCGTGAAGTTCGATCGACAGGCTATGGAGCAGACCTTGGCTAGACTTGGCAGCCGCATCTTTCTAATGAACAATGTGCACGACGATTTCCCGGTGGTCTTTGAGAGCCGCTGGGCTATGTCATATCTTAGGGGACCTCTCACTCGCAACCAGATTAAATCGCTTATGGAACCAGTGAAATCCGTGATGGCTGTACGTCAGCCCGCGCAGGTCGCTCCAAGCATCTCTCGAGCTGCTACCATGACTCCTGCCCAGCAAGTACAAGTTGCTGCAGACGCTGCAAAGGTCAGGAAACCTGAGCGTCCATTGCTACCGCCAGATGTTACACAGTATTTCGTTCCCCTCCGTAGCAGCCAACCTGCCGGTCATGCTCTGGTGTATCAACCTACAGTATTAGGTGTTGGACAGGTTCATTTTACCGATGTAAAGTCCGGAGCTAACTTGACCAAAGAAGTCGCATTTACCACCCCGATAACAAACGACCCCATTCCAGTTAACTGGGACAATGCTGTGGAATTTCCTGTCAACGTGTCTGACCTCGAGGCATCCCCCCAAGCCTCAGCCCAATATGGCGAACTTCCGGCCATGGCTGGAAAAGCTAAGAATTACGATGATTGGGGCAAAGAGTTCGCCAACTGGATTTACCGCACCCAGAAGCTGGACTTATGGAAAAGCCCGAGCCTGAAGGCGTTATCCAATCCCAGCGAGTCAGAGCGCGATTTCCGTATCAGGCTTCAGCAGAAAGCTCACGAGCAGCGTGATGAGGAAGCGGAACGGCTCCGACAGAAATATGCCACTAAAATTGCTTCACTACAGGAGCAAATCCGCCGTGCCCAACAGGCTGTGGAGAGAGAAGCGGAACAGGCAAAGCAGCAGAAAATGCAGACAGCCATATCAGTTGGGGCAACGCTTCTGGGAGCCTTTGTGGGTAGGAAGGCGGTCAGTTATTCCACTCTGGGTAGGGCAACAACAGCTGCCCGTGGTGCCGGCCGGATTGCAAAAGAGGCTCAAGATGTTGGGCGTGCTAAAGAAACTGTGGCCGCTATGGAGCGGAGGCTTCAGCAACTTGAAGCCGATTTCCGCGCAGAGACAGATGCCCTAGCCACCAAAATCGACCCACTTAATGAGACTTTGGAACAGGTCGCCATCAGGCCAGCCAAGAAAGATATCTCCGTGCGTCTGACTGTGCTGAGCTGGCTACCTAGCTGGCAGAGTCCTGATGGTCATGTAACACAAGCATGGTGACTTGATAGATAAGTACCTATTTGTGGAAAGTGGCTTCTTGATATATAGGCTCTAGGAAAGTGGCCTCCATTTCCCTATAGTGAAAAGCCTTGGGAATAGGACTTTGCGGATTTCCTCGATAAGAAACAGGCTACCACCTGCCAGGATGGCAATGCCCCACTTGTCAATTCCTATAGGTACTGTACCGAATGCCACCTGAAGGAATGGCATATATACAACTGCCACCTGCAATACTATGGCTAAGGATATAGTCATAAGCAGCCACCGATTACTGAGAACGCCTAGTTTAAAGACAGTATGCTCATCAGAGCGAGCGTTGAAAACCCTAAACCATTCAAAAGCAACCATGGTACAAAAGGCAATGGTTCGAGCTTCTTCCAGGCTTACTCTGGCATGGGCCCAGTTGAAAACCAGAAATATCCCGATGCTCATCAGCACCGATAAGAAACATATACGAAGGATTAATCCTGGGAAGACAAGCCCAACCTTCGGATGTCGAGGAGGTTGTTTTAGTTCGTCGCCGGTCTTTGGTTCAAGCCCGAGGGGGATAGCCGCCGCTGTATCAGTGACCAGGTTGACCCAAAGAATCTGCAGCGCCAGGAGTGGTGCTTTGCCAATGACTGAGACACACAAGATTAATGCTATCAGCTCTCCAAGATTGGTGCTCAGTAAGAAAAATATTACGTTACGCAATCGATTAAAGATTGCCCTGCCTTCATCTACGGCTGCTACCACTGAAGCAAAGTTATCGTCTGTCAGGACCATATCGCTGGCTTCTTTGGCGACATCGGTGCCGGTAATGCCCATAGCAACACCGATGTCAGCCGACTTGAGCGCTGGGGCATCGTTAACCCCATCACCAGTCATGGCGACAGTATGGCCACGGCTCTTGAGTGCATTGACTATTCTCAGTTTTTGTATTGGCTCGATTCGGGCGAAAACAGAGATGTCTTCTATTTGTCGATAGAATTCCTCGTCGCTCATCTCTTGAAGCTCAGCGCCGGTTATGGCTTTCCCAGATAGGAGGGACAACTGGCGAGCAATAGACTCAGCGGTAATTCTGTGGTCGCCGGTAATCATTATCACTTTTATGCCCGCCTGCTTGCATAATCTGACTGCTTCCTTTGCCTCCTCGCGAGGTGGGTCAGCCATTCCCGAAAGCCCTACAAAAACGAGCTTGCCTCTGATTTCCTCCTCTTTGAGTTCTTCAAATTCAGGGGGGATGTCAACATAAGCGGTAGCGATAACCCTCATAGCTTCTTTAGCCATCGATGTATGGGCTTTCATAATAGCCTGGGTGTCAGCTTCTTCCAGGGAGACAACTCTGCCGTTTTTGATGAGGTACTTGCTCAGGGATAGGAGCCTTTCTGGTGCTCCTTTGACATAGACAACCCTGCCGCCATCTAGTGGGTGAAGAGTAGCCATATACTGTTTTTCACTCTGGAAAGGGATTTCATCCAGGCGCGGATATGACATCTCTAATTTTTCCTTGTCCATACCTGCCTTGGCAGCAGCTACTACCAAGGCACCTTCAGTCGGGTCTCCTAAAATGCTACAACATTGTTCTTCCCTGGCTAACAGGGCGTCATTGCAAAGTGCTCCTATTCTCAGGTGACAGGTTAGTGCCTGATTGCTGTCCGGATTCAGTGTCTGCCCTTGCTGGCGGAATTCCCCCTGCGGCATATAACCTTCGCCCGTCACATCTATCCACTGACCATCTACATAGATACGCTGTACCGTCATCTGGCTTAAGGTCAAGGTTCCTGTTTTATCCGAGCAAATGACGGTTGCTGAACCGAGCGTTTCTACTGCTACTAACTTGCGGATTATAGCATTGCGCCGCGCCATTATCTGCATGCCTACAGCCAGAACTACGCTCACTACCGCCGGCAACCCTTCTGGTATAGCAGAAACGCCAGCCGCCACAGCCAGGTAGAAAATATCCAGCCAACCTAGCCCTTTGACAATGCCTGCAACCAACAGAATGCCAAGGACTAAGAGAACTAGAATTATTATGTACTGGCTTAATTTGCTGATGCTTTTCTGGAGAGGTGTTTTCTCTATCTCTATTTCTTCAAGGGCGCCGGCGATTTTACCTATCTCGGTTAACATGCCGGTGCTTACGGCCACAGCCGTGGCTCTGCCGTAATTAACGATGGTGTTCATGTGCACCATGTTTTTTCTATCAGCCACGGCGATGTCCCCGTTGAGAGACATGGTATGCTTTTCTACTGGCATTGATTCGCCAGTAAGTATAGCTTCATCTATTTTCAGATTGGATGACTCTATCAATCTGGCATCGGCTGGTATCTTATCTCCAGTTTCAAGGAACAATATGTCACCGGGCACTATTTCTTTGGCTGGTATCTGTTTGACTACACCGCCACGTCTCACTTTGGCTTTCGGCGCTGCCATTTGCATCAATGCTTCCATAGCTCGCTCGGCTCGTGTTTCCTGGACAAAGCCGATGGTAGCATTGGCCAACAATATCGCCAGTATCACCCAAGCGTCTATGTAGTGCTGTGTCAAAATTGAGATTATGGCAGCAGCAAACAGTATATATATCAGAGGACTGAGGAACTGTTTGAGGAAAACCAATATTGGCGGAGTCTTCTTCCTGCCCCTTAACTCGTTGAAGCCGTGCTTCTCTAGTCTTGCTTTAGCTTCATCGTCACTTAGTCCGTGGCGTTGTGAATTAAGTAAGCGCAAGGTTTCGTCGGCGTTGAGGTTATACCACCTATGTTCCATATATCGTCTGCCTACAATTAAAGTTTAGCCGGCTTCTATTTAATCGGGATGGGGTCATCCCAAATCTATACTGTGTGGTTGCTGCAGCTTTCAATTAGGTTTGCGAGGCAGGAAGCGGTGGTCGTACCAGCAGCACTGGCTTCGACGAGCCTTCTATAATCCTGGAAGCAACGCTGCCATAAGCCCACTTGGTGATGCCGGAAAAGCCATGAGTTGTTAGGGCTATCAGGTTAACCGATTTATCTTCAGCATACTGGATTATAGTTTCGGCTGGTTTACCCTGCCGCAATACTAAATTGACCTTAATACCTCTAGCTCCCAAAGGACTTTTCTTTCTGCTTAAATAACGCTTCGCTTCTCTCTCCAGCTTGGCCATATATTCTTGCTCATACTTTTCCCGTTCCCTGTAAGCAGCTAGATGAGGCAGCCTTACCGGCTCAATAACTCTGGCCAGAACCACTTCGCTACTCATAGCTTTAGCTAATCTCTCAACATAGAGAATAATAGCCTCGGCAAAGCGCGAGCCGTCCAGGGTTACCAGAATCTTCTGCAACTTCTTGTCAGCGGCTGCGGTGGCTAGCTGGCCCGACCTTACTAGAAACACTGGGATGTGAGACCTTTGCACGACTTTGCTTGCAATGCTTCCCAAAGGCCAGTGGCCAATGCCAGTACGCCCGTGAGTGGAGATGACAATTAAACTAACGTCGTTTTTCCCGGCAAAATCTATGATTGAGGTGGCAGGCTCACCCTCGATGCATACTGACCGTGTCTTTATCCCCAGAGATTGGAGTTTCTCAGCTCTTCTTTCAATATACTCCGTTAGGGCTCGCTCCATAGGGGCACCCGACAAACAGACGGTTATCAGAATAACCTCGCTATTCAAACTCTTGGCTAGCTCCTCAACGTAGGGGATGACTTGCTCAGCCAGCTCGGAGCCATCTAACGGGACGAGTATTCTTTCATACATCTCTCTGACCCTCCTGCTCAACGTCGACAACAGAACCTGAAATGGCGGTCTGCTGCGTCCTAATATATTAACCTCAGGCGAGATTTTTGGCAAACTCTAGACGTGAGCGGTTTAAGCGTAGTAGCGAGGCTTTAGCCTTGCCTAGACGGTAAGAAGTTCCAGATTCTAATCTCCAAATCCAAAGCAATGCCCAAAATTCAAATTCTCCGAATTATAAATAGTCGGTGTTATTGTGGGACGAAGGTGTGGCAATCTCAAGAAATTAAAAGCTAAAAATCAAAATGACAAATAAAAATGTAAAAATTCGACACTTTGCCCAACCGTCTCAAGCCAGGGCCCCGGCAGTTAGCTCAGATATGCTGGTTACCTCGATATTCAAGCCATAATGTTCGCTTAGCTCCCCGATTTGAAAGCGGCAGTTATCGCAAGAGGTGACAACAATCTTGGCTCCGGTCTGGCGAATCTGGTCTGCCTTGAGCTCTCCTGCCTGCAGGCGAATATCAGTCCACTCCGGTACTGCCACCAAACCACTTCCGGCACCGCAGCAGTAGCTGTGCAGCCGATTGGGCGTCATCTCACGAAAGTCCCCGACTACGGCTCGTATGACACGGCGAGGTTCTTCAAGCAAACCGCCCTTGCGTCCCAGATTGCAGGAGTCGTGATAGGTGACCGGCTCACCGTCTGTGGAAGGATTCACGTGCAACGCCCCATCTCGCATATATTCATCCAGCACTTCGATTATGTTTCGTATTCCAAAAGATAAAGAGTGGCCGAACCACTTGGGGACTTCCCATCGCATTGCCGTATAGCCATGTCCGCATTCCGTGATAATCATTTCCTGTACTTTCAATGTCTCGGCTTCTTTGATGATGCGATGAGCAATGCGTTTAGCTTTGGCGGTATCGCCCAGGAAAACAGCGTAGTTGGCTGTGTCAAACATGCTCAAAGTCCACGATTCATTGGCCATATTAAAGATTATCGCCTGGGGGATAATGGTATGGGCTCCGGCCAGAGGTACGTAGAGAAAGCGGGCTCCTTTTCGGTCCACCGGTATCTTGGCTTTGGAACTACCCAGCCGGTCCTGTACTTCCTTCTCCAGCTCCTTCACTTGCTCCAAGAAGATGTCTCGGAAAAGTTCGGCATTTTCTTCCTTGGCAATGGCAGCGCCCGCTATCTCGATGAGCATCTCAGGGCCATATCCAGTTGCGGTAGCCACCGACCTCATCACCCGCATAATTTCTGCCGTCTCAACACCGAAGGGACACTCGAAAGTACATCGATGGCATAAGGTGCAACTGGCAAATGCCGTCTCCGCCAGCTTGGACAGTGCCTCGTCTGTGGTGGCTTTGGCGCCGAACCAGCCAGGAAAAGCACAACCAATGGGGTCAAGAAACTGGCGGCAAACACGGCGAACCTGCTCAGCACGGTAATAGGGGGTATGCTCTATCTTAGGGTTAGACCGGTAGTAGTGACAGCTCTCGGTGCAGATACCGCAGCGCACACATACCTCAAGTGCAGCCAGTACTCTGCGGTCAACCAGCTTCTCCAACATTTCCCTAGCCAAGGCCATCTTGTTTTGCTCTATAATTGCTGTGCCTGTCACATTCTTACTCCAGTACACTGCGGCGTCCAAAGGTCAGGCCCAGAAATACACGAACATAGAAGAAGTAGATAAAGTGCCTGAGCTTGCCGAAGGGAACATAAGCCATAGTGATACCTGAGATGGCCCAGAAGGCTGACAGATAGTCAATTGCATAGGCCGATATTGATGCAGATGCCAGAAACAACGTTGTTAGTGCCAGGGCGAAATAGTCGTCAGGCGTGCTGAGGACTTTCATGACGGGGGCGGAAGTCCGAATCCAGAAGCCGGCTAATCCCAGTAGGGCACCTATGCCAAACAGGGCTGCCAGGGAGAGGCGTAATGATTCCGGCATTTGTGCCAGCCAAGGGGTGGCTATCAGATATGCTGCACCCAGGAAGATGCCCAGGTGAAAGATAACGCCACGTATGTAGGCTATCCAATGTATGCGGACACTCTCCTTGGCCCAGGGGGCCAGACCCAGAGTGAAAGCCCAGAGCACTCCCTTAGCTGGCGAGCCTTTAATCGGTGCCAGTTCGGCATTGTAAGGCCGACGTTGTGCAGCCACCAGAATGACTATTACACCTGCTGCAAAGATAGCGGCACCAGTCAACGCCATTACCGCGGCCACACTCTCAAACGTGCTCATTTAACCTTCTTCACAAAGAATGTGATGACCTTACCCTCCCGCTCCATGGCCAGTACCTCGTTACCGGTGCTTTTGGCCCAGGCAGGGATGTCAGCGAGAACACCGGGGTCAGTCGCTGTAGCTTCCAGTACGCCGCCAACGGGCAGACTCTTTATCGCCTGACTGACCTTGACTACTGGGATTGGGCAGAGCAATCCCTCCAGATTCAGTTTTTGGTCTGACTTTATCTCTTGTGGCATTTTCGTCTCCTTATATGTTATGTGAAGAGCCTTGTTTCTAACCCCGACTGTTATTGCGAGCCCTTCGCCCCGTGTCATTCTGAGGGAACGGAGTGACCGAAGAATCTCACTCAGGGTAAACTCCGCGTAGCAATCTCCGGGGCTACACCCCTCGCGATGACAAAAAAGCTGTTATATGAATAACGTTGCCTTGGAGTGAAAAGCTTTCTCCAACATGGTGGCCACTCCGCACGAATCTTCAACTTCGTCAATTAAGTGCTCACGCTTTATTTCCATGACTGCCATGCTCATCTCGCAGGGCAGGAGCTTAACACCCAAGTCAATGGCGGTTTGCCGAAGTTCCTCCAGCGGTGTTATGTTATGTGATTTCATCATCTGTTTGAACATCCACCGACCGATGCCGCCGAAATTGAAGCGGGAAGGGCCAATGCGGTTAATGCCACCCCGGTTCAGAAGACCCATCATACGGCCAAAGAGACCTTGACCCGTTAGGTTCCCCTTCTGAATTGTTTTTATTCCCCAGAAGGTAAAAAACATGTTGGTTTCCTTGCCGGCTGCGGCTGCTCCAATGGCAATGTTGAAGGCAGCCATGACCTTGTCCATGTCGCCGCTAAATACGATTATGGTTACTCCATCATTTTTTTCCATTTTTTTCTTTCCCCTTCACAAAATTTTTATTGGTGAATGCGGCACGCTACAGATTGGCATCCTTCGCCGTGCCACAGCTGGGAGCTGCAAACTCCCTTGAGCTAAACTATAATATTTTCTGAACCTGCCTGCTTACACCTCCTTGTTCTTGTGCTGACATCACACTCTCCTTTTCTGCCCTATATTAAGCTACCAACCTTTCGGCTAATTGCCTGTTCTTCTCTATTTGGTCTAGCAATATCTGATGTACCATGTCACAGGCTTCGCCTATTTTGGGGTCGCTCAGACTGTAGTAAACGCTTGTCCCCTCACGGCGGTGCTTAACCACTCCTCTGTCGCGGAGAATCGCCAGATGCCGAGATACAACTGCCTGGGGTAGTTCCAGCACCCGAGCTAGCTCGCCTACGGTCCTCTCGCCCTGGCGTAGCTCATCGATGATGATGAGCCTCTTGGGGTCGGCAAAAGTCTTGCACAATTCCGCCTTCAGACTGTATAGCTCAAGATTATGTCGCACCAAAAACACACCTTTCTTTACTGTTAATATGAATATACGTATATTGTATTATTAGCATATGATTTGACCATTGTCAAGTTCTTACGGGTGGGGAAACAGGACAGGCTGTAAAAAAACATTTTGCCTCGGATAGATTGGAGCATCTGCTGCAATCGTGCCTAGAGCGGATGCTCTGGGCTACCCCTTATGCTGTTATGTGACATGATAAAGCTCTGTCCAAATACGACGAGGTTAGCGGCAGGCCTTTAGTTCTGTCCGACAGCTCCTTTACACCTTTTTCTGAAGCTCTTCGTAGGCTTTCTTGACCTCTTCAACTGAGGCCTCGTCTTCCAGCGTGGTTAAGTCCCCTATCTTGGTGCCGCTGGCTACTGCTTTGAGGACTCGTCTCATTATTTTCCCACTTCTTGTCTTGGGCAATTTGGCTACGAAGTAGATTTCGTCAGGAGTGGCTACCGGCCCCAGCGTCTTGCGTATATGCTGCTTTATCTTGTTCTTAAGCTCTGGCGAGGATTCTGCCCCTTGCTTAAGTGTGGCGAAGATAACCACGCTATCCCCTTTTATCGGGTCTGGCTTGCTAGCTACAGCCGCCTCGATTACAGCCTCATGCGATACGGCAGCATCTTCTATCTCTATTGTGCCTATCCTGTGCCCAGCTATCTTAAGAACTTCATCAGCTCTGCCCAGCAGCCAGAAATAGCCATCTTTGTCCTTAATGGCGTAGTCACCCGAATAGAACATGCCAGGGAATTTAGACCAGTAGGTCTCTTGATACCTTTGCGGGTCTCCGTGGAGGCCCATGAGCATTCCCGGCCACGGAGACTTTATCACCAGAAAGCCTTTCTCTCCAGATAGCACCGATTTGCCGCTTTCATCAATTATATCGGCATTGACGCCGGGCAAGGGGAAGGTAGCTGAGCCCGGCTTAAGTGGTACCAATTCTATACCCGGAGTCGGCGATATCATCGTGCCACCTGTTTCGGTTTGCCACCAAGTGTCCACTATGGGGCATCTTTCACCGCCGATGACCCTGTAATACCATTGCCAGGCTTCGGGGTTTATAGCTTCTCCAACGCTGCCCAATAACTCCAAGGTGCTCAAGTCGTGCTTTTTGACCACGTCTTCACCATATTTCATCAGCATCCTGATGCCGGTGGGCGATGTGTAGAATATAGTAACTCCATATTTCTCTACGATGTCCCACCATCTATCTACCGAGGGGTAGTCAGGAGCTCCTTCGTAGAGGACAATGGCAGCGCCATGGCACAGTGGACCGTAGACTATGGAGCTGTGCCCGGTGACCCAGCCAACATCGGCGGTGCACCAGTAAACAGATTCCTCTTTAACATCGAAGACCCATTTATAGCCGGAGTTAGTAAAAACAAGGTAGCCGCCGGTGCTATGGACGATGCCCTTAGGCTTTCCGGTGGTTCCTGATGTATAAAGTATGTAAAGGGGATGGGTAGACTCGACCGGTTCGGCAGGGACGAAGGCAACAGCTTCATCGAGCAACTCATGGAGCCAGTAGTCTCGTCCTTGTTTCATATTTGTGACTATACCTGCCCTTCTAGCCACTACCACCTTTTCAATGGAAGGCGATAGACTCGCCGCCTCGTCGCTGATACTCTTCAGTTCCAGTAATTTACCTCTTCTGAAACCAGCATCTGCTGTAACCAGGACCTTGGCCTGAATATCGTTGATTCTATCAGCCAGAGCCTGAGCGCTGAAACCGGAGAAAACGACGGTATGCGGGGCTCCGATTCTGGCACAAGCCAGCATAAATATGGGCAGCTCAGGTATCATAGGCAAATAAAGGGCGACCCTATCCCCTTTTTTAACGCCTAAATTCTTAAGGACCGAAGTGAATTTATTGACCCATCTGTAAAGGGTGGAATAGCTCAGGACCTGGCTGTCACCCAACTCGCCTTCCCAGTATATGGCAACCTTACTTCTGCGCCAGGTCTTTACATGCCGGTCAACACACTGATAACAGGCGTTGAGTTTGCCACCGACAAACCAGCGGGCGAAGGGCGGTTGCCAATCGAGGACGGTGTCCCAGGTCTTAAACCAGTCCAGCTTACGCGCCTCTTCAGCCCAGAATCGCTCAGGATCTTGAATTGAACGATTATACATATCAGCATATTTCTTCGACGGCCAGTATACTGATCCAGAAGGCAAAGACGTGCTTACCATGATTCTCCTCAGTTATCCTCCTTGTTTTATTTTCACCCTCACCTTATTCCCCTCCCCTCGAGGAAGAGGTTAAATGAGGGGGTTCTATACATAATTATGGAGTTTAGGAGCGTTTGTAAACGACCTCATTATACTACCTTATTACTTACATTTGCCTGGAATTTCTGTTGGCAGTCCGGATGCCGCTGCTGTAATCCACAGGCATTACAAGGCCTGTAGCGGCAGTCATGAGTGTCTTTCCCCTGCCACATACAATCATATTCCCTCTTGAGAAACGCTGGTGTTACTCCAACATCAATATGCTGCCATGGTAATAGCTCATCTAACGCTCTTTCCCGATTGGCATAGAAGGCAGGGTCAAGTCCGCTTTCTTGAAAGGCACGCAACCAGTTATGGTAGCTGAAGTATTCGTGCCAGGCATCCAACTTGCTGCCCAGTTCCCAGGCCCTATGGATGGCTTTTCCCAGTCGCCGGTCACCACGGGACAATACTGCTTCGAGCTGGCTGGTTTTAGTGTCTTGCCACGAGAAATGGACTCCAGCCCGGCGTAGATTTTGCTTGAGTACATCATGTTTGGAAGTTAGCTGCTCTTCAGAGTCCTGGGCTAGCCATTGGCAGGGGGTATGGGATTTGGGAATAAAAGTGGCGACACTGGCTCTTAGCCTGGGTGATTTGTTTTCAGCCTTTCTGCCCAGCTGGCGAGTTTTGGTGACCAGGTCAACTATGCCCTTCACGTCATCAATGGTCTCGGAGGGCAGGCCCACCATGAAATACAGCTTGAGGTTCAGCCAGCCTTTATTGAAAGCGGCGGCGAAAGTGTCAAACATTGCCTCCTCGGGAATGCTCTTATTAATTACCTGTCTAAGTCTCTCCGTTCCAGCCTCAGGGGCAAAGGTCAGAGTGGTCTTGCGCCGATATGGTAGTGCCTCTATCAGCTCTATTGATGATGTATCAAGACGAAGGCTGGGCAAGGAGAAGGCGATGTTATCTTGGGAGCACTTAGTTGAGAGACTGCGGATTAGGCCGCTTATGTTGTGGTAATCTCCGGTGCTCAGGGAAACTAGGGACACTTCGCTGTATCCACAGTTACTTACAAGTGCTGTTACGGCATTGATTACTTCGTGCTCATCCAGTTCACGGACCGGACGGTAAATTATGCCAGCCTGGCAGAAACGACAGCCTCGGCTACAGCCACGCTGAACTTCAATAGCTCCCCGGTCATGAATTGTTTCAATGTAAGGGACGACTGGCCTGGTAACTGGCTGTGGCAGCCTGGCCACTATTTGACGCTCAATGGTTGGACTGGCTTCAGGTACCTTAGGTGTCATGCCAGCCAAGGTGCCGTCTTTGCGGTAATCAATCTCGTATAAACTGGGCACGTATATACCTGGGAGCTTCGCCGCCTGTCGTAGAAGTTGTTTCTTCTTACCCTTATATGACCGGAAGACCTCCAGGAATTTTAAAATCGCTTCTTCAGCCTCGCCGATAACAAACAGGTCAATGAAATCGGCCATAGGCTCCGGGTTAAGAACACAGCTTCCCCCAGCTATTATCAAGGGGTGTGTATCGTCCCTCTGGTGGCTGAACAACGGGATTCCAGCCAGGTCGAGCATATTCAGCACATTGGTATAAGTGAGTTCATAGCCTAGGGAGAAGCCGATAATGTCGAAGTCTTTCAGGGGGTGTTTGGTCTCTAAACTGAACAGGGGGATATTATGCTGTCGCAGCGCTGTCTCCATGTCCACCCACGGGGCATAGACTCTCTCAGCGAGGACATCAGGCTGGTCGTTGAGTATCCTGTAAAGTATCGGTAGTGCCAGGTTAGACATACCGACTTCGTAAACATCGGGGAAAGCTAAGGCAATTCGAATTGGAGTTGTCTGCCAATCTTTAACGATGCTATTCCACTCGCCACCGGTGTAGCGACCCGGCTTGGAGACTTCATAAAGAATATCATTGAGGGATTTCATAGGCATTGCCTTAATGGGTCAATTATAGCTTTCAGCCTCTGCAGCTTTCAATCTTGCGT
>VGNY01000021.1 GCA_016865895.1 Chloroflexota bacterium
TACAATCACGGACTAAGAATCCCCTCTTAAGCAGTTCTTGTCTGAATTTTGTGGCATTGCCGACCTTGACTAAGAAGAAATTGGTCTGTGATGATAGCGGCGATAGTCCCAGATGTTCAAGTTCCTTTATTAGGAAACCCCTGGCTTCTCTGATTTTGGTGTTGCATTCTTCAAGATAGCTGTCAGCGTTTAGGGCATTAATACCTGCTTTTTGGGCTATGGCATTTACATTCCACGGCGGACAGACTCGCTTTAGCACCGAGATGACTTGCTTGGCAGCTATGGCATAGCCGAGGCGTAACCCAGCTAGGGCATAATCCTTGGTCATTGACCGCAGGATGACTAAATTGCCACGGTCTACCAAATCCAGAGAAGTCCAGGCGTTCTCGGTGAAGGCAATGTATGCTTCATCAAGTATAAACAGGCGGCTACTTGTAATTGACATAATGTTCTCAACTTTTTCCTTAGTCATATATTGCCCAGTGGGGTTGTTAGGATTGCACAGGAAGATTCCTTTAGGTCGGTATTTTTCAATTACATCTGTTATTTCGCCTGTGTCTAAATGGAAGTTTGGTTCTCCGAGGACTGGTTGTTTCAGTATCTGCGCGTCAACGATGTGACAGGCTATCTCATATTCACCATAGGTGGGTTGAGGGATAAGGACTAAGTCTCCGGGGCCGAAATAGGCGATGGCTACCAGCCTGATGAGCTCGCTTGAGCCGCTGCCTATTATGAGGTTGTCGGTGGCAATATTTAGCTTTTCAGCCAGCAACTGCTTTAGTTCACTGGCGTTGGAATCGGGGTAACACTCAATTGATACGTTAGCTAGTGCCTCTTTTATATCTGGTGGTGGACCGAAAGGGTTGCAGCTAATACTAAAGTCGAGGATTGCCTCTGGAGAGATACCCAAATTTTTCAGCTCGGCATAATCAATGCCACCGTGGACACAATGAGCAAGTTTATTTATGTTCGGTCTAGGTCGCAGCAAAATATATCACCTCAGCTAATATGAATACCAAGCTCCAGATAATAGCTACCGTAATCATCATTTGTTGAGAAGCATTTATGGTGTCTAGTGATAGTGGATTGTGGTTATCACCTAGTTTGTAATGCCCTACTTTTTCTAGCTGTATTCCTAGAGCACCAGCGATGGCACTCATTGTCCATCCGGCATTAGGACTCTCTGTTCTTTTATGGTCTCGAAGCATTATGTGCCAGGCTTGGGACATATTCTTTTTGCACATTAGGGCGGCCAGAACTATTATAATTCCAGTGATTCGTGCTGGCAGGAAATTTACCGCATCGTCCAGTCGAGCGGCGAACTTCCCAAGATACTCGAATTTGCCATGATATCCTACCATGGCATCGAAGGTATTAATTATCCGATAGGCTATTGCACCGGGCACACCGAAAATCAGGAAATAGAATATGGGAGCTACAAAGCTGTCAGAGCTATTTTCAGCTGCTGATTCTACAGTAGCTGATATCATCTGGCTTTGGCTAAGGTTGGCAGTATCACGGCTGACCAGAGCTTTCAGGCTGGTGCGTGCTGCCGCCAGGTTATTTCTGGCTAGAGACCGCTTGACTGCGTTAACTGCTTGCCTAAGTCCACGCAGGGAAAAACTGTATTTAAGTAAGAGACCAGCAACGACAATATAAATCACGGGATTAATCTCCTTCAGATAGGCGAGCAGGAAATAAATTGGGAGGATGATTAGCCCCAATGTTACGAAAACCATGATGGCACCGTAGGCAAGCTGGCTAACCTTACCTGTCTGAGGAGCTAATTTCATCTCTAAGGAGATGAGCTTTCCCAGCCAGGCTATAGGGTGACGGGTATTGGATGGCTCACCAAAGGCAAGGTCGAGGGCAAGAGCTATGAGCAGGATAAATATAATCTCCATGGTCTCTAAGATGTCTTTCGGCTCGGCTTATTCCCTTCTTTATCAGATATTATAAGGGTAGCTGGTAACTCATTAACTGGGTGAGGATAGACGTAAACTTCAGCCCCGTAAACCTCTTTAATGGTTCGGCTGTTGATTACCATATTTGGGCTCCCGTGACTATAGACTTTTCCATTGCTTAGCATTACCAGTCGGTCGCAATATTGGGCTGCCAGATTCAGGTCATGCAGTGTTGTCACCACTATTAATTCTTGTCTATGACACAGATGGCGAGCTAAGTTGAGCGTTTCTATCTGGTAATTTATGTCGAGATTAGCCGTAGGTTCATCCATGAGAATCACCTTTGGTTTCTGAGCTAATGCCCGGGCGATGGTCAGACGTTGTCTTTCCCCACCGGAAAGCTCACCGACTCTGCGCTCAGCGAGGTCAAGCGTTTGGGTGGCTTCCATGGCCTTTTGGACGATAAACAGGTCATCTTCGCCCTCGTATCGAAGGAGTCCCAAATGTGGTGTTCGCCCCATCAGCACCACTTCAAAGGCGGTGAACAGTTCGGGAAGCACAGGATTTTGCGGGACAACAGCCATCAGTCGGGCTAAATCTTGGCGGTTTAAATTAACTATGTCTTTCCCGTCGAGGAAAATTTGTCCTGAAATGGGCTGGAGCAGTCCGGTCATGCCTCGAATCAAAGTTGATTTACCTGAGCCATTAGGGCCGATAATGCCCAGCATTTCTCCTGGTCTGGCTTCTAGGCTGATGTCATACAGCACTGTCCGCTTGCCGTAGCCTAAGCTGACTTTATTCAAGCGTAAATTTAACATTTAAAATATTGCCCTCTTCTTTTGTCGTAGGAGATAGAGGAAGAAAGGAGCTCCCAGAAAGGCAGTGATTATACCTACTGGTATCTCAGTAGGTGCTAGCGCAGTTCGAGCAGTAGTATCGGCTAGGATTAAAAAAATGGCTCCAGCGAAAGTAGCCAGCGGTAATAAGAAGCGGTGGTCGGGGCCCCAGACGAGGCGTACTGTATGTGGGATGATAATGCCGACAAAGCCGATAATGCCGCAAAAGCAAACTGCGGCGGCAGTTATCAAAGTAGCTGCTCCAAGTAGAATCAACTTGACCTGCTCCACGTTAATGCCTAATTGTTGTGCTTGTTCCTCGTCAAGCTGCATTACATTCAGGGGTCGAGCATGTAGCCAGATGATTATTGCGCCTACAACAATATAAGGCAGCACCATTGTCACTTGCCACCAGCTTGTCAAAGAGAATGTCCCCAGAAGCCAGGAGATTATGCCGTGCAATTTGTCACCTGAAGCAATCATTAAATATGAGGTGATTGCTGCCAAGAAGGCACCAAGAGCTACGCCAGCTAGGATAAGGGTTGTCATAGGTAGAGTTTTACCTACCCGGGCTATAAAATAGACGATAGCTACTGCTAAGATAGCGCCACCAAATGCCAGCAATGGGACGCTGCCAGCTTGCCAAGATATTGGCAGCAGGAAACCGATGACGGCCCCCAGAGCTGCCCCTTGGGCGACGCCGATAAGATAAGGGTCGGCCAATGGGTTGCGGAAAAGCCCCTGGTATGTGGTTCCGGCCACAGCTAATGCAGCGCCTACCAAACCAGCTAGTAGCAAACGAGGCAAGCGGATATCGAAGATAATGGTTTCTATACTGCCTGACCAGGTGGGCTCGATTTGGACGAAAGGTATCTTAGATAGTAAAACATGCCACAGCGTGCTGAAGGAGATATGTGTGCTGCCTATAGCTAAAGTCACTACCAAGATTGCCCCCAGCAGCAGTACTAGTCCAACTATAGCGTAAACTCGACCACGCCACTGCATAGGGTAGATGGTAGTGGTTCTGGGTAGGGTCATATTTTTAAGTAACTCTAATGCCATTCTTAGAAAATCTTTATCGCCTTGTATCTCATTTTTATACACCTAGTTGGGTATGTGTCATTATTTAGCTGCCTCGAAAAGCTCTGGGTGTATGAATCTTGCCGTTTGCTCCAGCGCCTCAACTATTCGGGGACCGGGGCGATGTATCAGGTCACCATCGATTTTGTATACCCTGTTGTTCAGCAGTGCTTGGGTGTTTTTTAATCTTGGCTCAGATTTTACATATTGCCAAGGTAAATCTTCTCCAGTCCCCATACCAACTGAGGCGATAATCACCTGGGGGTCTCTAGATATAACTGTCTCTAAGTCGATAGCCTTGTCGCCGGTGATGTCATAGGCGATATTTTGCCCGCCTGCTTTGCTGATGACGTCGTTGGACAAGGTTCCTATACCAGCGGTCATCAGCGGGTCATGCCAGGTTAGATAAAAGACTCTGGGCCTTTGCCCTGGAGTTAAGGTTTGAGTTTGGTCGACCACAGCTTCGGTCCTCGCCCTGAGATTATTGACCAGCTCTAAAGCTTGCTCATTTTGCCCGGTGGTCTTACCTACAAGAATGATGCTATTTAACACATTATGCAGGTAACCTGGTGCTAGGGCCACAACTGTTAGGCCAAGTTCCTCCAGGGCTGGGATAGCAGTTTTGGCATGAATCTTGGTGGCCAGCACTAAGTCTGGCTCGAGTGAAATTACCTTTTCTATGTCGACAGTACTGAAACCACCCACTTTCGGCTTAGTTATAGCTGCCTGAGGATAGTTACAGTATTCAGTGACTCCGACTACTTTGTCGCCTAGCCCAAGAGCGAACAGAATTTCTGTATTGCTTGGTGCTAAAGAGACAATTTTTTGGGGTGGTATCTCATAGATGGTGATTTGTCTACCAAGGTCGTCAATTATGTTACCCTGTGGGGGTTGTGGAATACAGCTCAGACAGAAAAATAATGCTGATGGCATCAATATGCGAAGGCAATTTTTGATATTTTGGCGCATTTTGATTTTCTCCAGTCTATAGGTATAGGAAAACAAAATCCCCCTGCTCCAGAAGGCAGGGGGATTAATTAAAGCAATAAATCCCACCCCCTTACTCCGCGGAGGCAGCTCTGGCTAGTGGGGCCGATGTTCTGACTGTTACAGCAGGCGGGACTGTACCGGGATTCCACCGGCTTGCATCTCAATTAAGCCCTCGGTTGCCCTCAGACACCCCATCAAACATATTCAGTTTGATTACAGGATAGCTCGAAACGGGTGTAAAGTCAATACTTGTTCGACTATTCGCTCGGTTAGCCTGTATGTTTACAGCACATTCTTTTTCTGGTATATTAAAGTTAGTTAAGGCGATGAAGCTCGCCTGGGGATAATCCCCGAAAGGCCCGTTACGGGATGATAGCCTCTACTAGTGTTGTCGGTAGAGGCTTTTTTAATGCTTTGGTGGTGAGCTTACGGATGTTTCTGCCTTGCAGATAGATTTCCAGGCGAATATGAGACTATCTAACCCAGAGCTTTGGCAGCGAAGTCTGCTAGTAGCCATGTGGTTTAGCGGTATATAATATTGTTACGAAATACAGGGAGCCTCACGACTTGTTAATTACTAAAACAAGGGAGGTTTGTGATGAAGAAGACCGAGAAGAATTATTATCAAAGCTTATACGAGATAACATCTATATTGAACTCGGAGCGTGATCCTAGGGCTTTACTCTACTCAATTGTTGAGAGCGTGGCAAAGGCTACAGGTGCAAAAGCTTGTTCACTGATGCTTCTGACACCGGACAAGGATGTATTACTGCATACCATTGCCTATGGGCTAAGCGACTGGTACCTCCGAAAGGGGCCGGTAAAAGTCAGCAAGGTCATTTCTGACGTGCTAGGGGGCAAGACAGTAGCAGTCCTGGATGCAACCACAGATGAGCGCGTACTTTACCGAGAGCAGGCCAAGCAAGAGGGCATTGCGTCTATTCTTTCCGTCCCAATGAGGCTTAGAGGACAAGTCATAGGGGTACTGAGGGTGTACACTGCCAAGCCGTATCGATTCACTAAGGATGATATACACTTTGTGGAGACAATTGCAAACCTTGGTGCCATAGCATTGGAAAATCTCAGAGCGTACGACATTATTCAGAAAGACTAGGACACGTTCCGGCAGGAAATGCTCCAATGGCGTGCTGAGCTGGGTGCTGAGTGGATGATGGAGGAGGTTGTGACACCTTCGAAAGAAGAGGGGCTCAAAATCCCTCCGGGGGGATAAAATATCGAAAAATTGAATAGCGGCGATGAGGCTCGCCTGGGGATAGTCCCCAAAAAGCCAATCAGCGGGATGATAGCCTCTACTGGCATTGCTGGTAGAGGTTTTTTCTTGTCTTAGTTGGGTTGTGGGCATATAGTAACATACTCTATGCGTCAGAAAAATTTGCTTAAGGAATATGAGACTTCTTACAGAATGAGCGATACCTTTCGCCGAGAGGTCGTCAACTACATAGAAAGGTGTCACTTAGAAGACGGCGGGTATTTCTTTGCTCGTATCCCACCATCAAGCGGTACGGATACCTGTTTCGCGGTAAAGAGCCTCGCTCTTCTGGATGTGAAGCCCCAGAATCCTAAGACTGTGGCCAGCTTTTTCCTCAGGCAGATAAAGGAAGGTACTCTTATTGGCATTACGGGCATCTTCAGTGCAGTCGAGGTCATAAATGAACTTGGCCAGATAACGGATGAACTCAGGAGCTATGCCCAAAAGCAAATAATGACCTGGCAAAACAGGGCAGGAGGCTTTGGTGCTCTGGATGACATCTATATAGAGGTGCCTTCGGAGTTGGAGGAGACCTACCGTGCTGTGAGGATTCTGAAAGTTATTGACACCATGCTTGATGAGGAGGTGATTAATAGCTTCGTTTTCAGCTTGCTGAACCGCGATGGAGGATATGGCAGGAACAGGCATTCAACTCTGGCGTCAACCTTTTATGCTACAGAAATTCATAAGCTGCTCGGAGTAGATACTCAGAAGCTCGACAGTACTAGAGCCTATCTCAGGAGGAGGGAAAAGACCTGGCGGATACAATTCATTGAGGACCTGTTCTGGCTGGTTGAAGGACTTGCCAACTTAGGTGAGAAGTCCAATTTCCCGGACAGAGTTACCGAATTTGTTCTGGAGTGCCAGAGACAAAATGGTGGTTTTGCCAGAGCCGGCATTATGGGCATCCCTACCCTGGAATACACCTTTTACGCTCTTTCCATTCTAAAGGAACTGGGATTTCTGTAAGGAGTCCGTTATGAGCGATAAGAATCAGGAAAACATGAAAAATACTTTGTGTACACTGGGAGCTGCTCACGAAAGCGGTGCGCAGACACTTATATCTATCCTTTGCAGCGCTCAAGAACTTCTTAGTAAGCTAGGCGAGGAATATGCGATTGAGCAAGACCGCATCCAGGAGTTGGAAAGCCGGCTTACCTCGGCTCGCTTCAATCTGGCAGTACTTGGCCAGTTCAAGCGCGGTAAAAGCACCTTGCTTAACGCCTTGCTGGGAGAAGAGCTGCTTCCGGCAGCGGTGATTCCGCTTACCTCAGTCCCCACATTCCTATCGTGGGGACCAAAACGCCTTGTTAGAGTGATTTTTCTGGATGTTCATACCGAAGAATGCTCTTCGGAAAATGTACAAGAATTAAATGCATTTCTGGCTAGGTATGTAACTGAAGAGGGCAACTCAAAAAACCATCTGGGCGTGTCGCGTGTTGAGGTAGCCCATCCTTCACCGCTACTCCACAGGGGGGTGGTGCTAATTGATACTCCGGGCATCGGTTCCACTTTCCAGCACAATACCGAGGCGACACTCAAGTTTCTGCCCCAATGTGACGGGGCTTTGTTCTTAATCTCGGCAGACCCACCCATAACCCAGGTAGAAATAGAGTTCCTGAAAGCAGTTCATAACAGGGCAGCCCGGATTTTCTTTATCATGAACAAGCTTGACTATCTAGACGAAGGCGAACGCAAGGCAGCCATCGAGTTTTTCCAGGCAGTGCTTCGGGAGCATTTGCAATCGGATGGACCTGTGCCTGTTTTCCCCGTCTCAGCGCGTCAAGGGCTAGAAGCTAAACTCAAAGGAAAAGACTCCTTATGGGATGTTAGCGGGATGTCTGGTATAGAAGACCATTTGGTCAAGTTTCTGAGCGAAGAAAAGATACAAGCTCTTAATCAGGCTATATCCAGAAAAGCCGGGGATATCTTGGAAGACGTCCTATTGCGCCTTCATCTGAAACGACGCTCGCTCACTCTTCCCATGGAAGACCTGGAGCAGTGCCTGGCGGTATTCAATCAAAAGCTTGAGGAAGTGGAGCATCAGCGCCTGCTGGCTCAAGATATCCTCAAAGGTGACCAGAAACGGCTGCTTGATATGCTAGACCAGGAGTGCACAAAAACGAATCAGGAAGCGAAAGCAAGGTTATCCCTAATACTTGAAGAGACTGTAGCAACTATTGGCGATGTCAAGTCTATAGATGAGACAGCACGCAGCCGATTAGCTGAGGCAATCCCAGAGCTATTTGAAAGCAGTCTATTTAGAGTCAGGCAACTCCTGAACCAGCGCACCCAGGAGGCACTTGGCAAACATCGGGAAAGGGCGAAAGCTTTGGCTGAAGTCATTCGACGAACGGCGGCGGAACTCTTTGAAATACCGTATGCACCGAGCAAAAGGTTCGAAGCACTGGAAATACGTCACGAGCCGTACTGGGTAACTGAGAACTAGAGTATCACCCTGAGTCCTATCCCAAGAGGCTTATTTGAGCGATTGCTTCCTCGCCATATAGCTCTGCGCAGAATCAGAAGATGGCTACAGCAGGACATAGAGGCGATAGTGCTACGCAACGTGAACAACCTTCACTGGGAAACGTTGCAGAATATCAACGATACCTTCTGCCGATTTACCTTTGATTTAGACAAGGAGCTAAAGGCGATAGCCAGTGCTACTCACGGAGCGATAGAAGAAGCCCAGACCCAGCGGATACAAAGAGTTGATAGCGTAGGCGAGGAACTAAGTAGGCTAAGTGTCTTTGAGGCCAAGCTACAGGAACTTCAAAGGAAGATTGCCCGGTAATGGCTTCCATATTTTTTGTAATAACCATAGGACTTGTATTCGGTTTAGTCGCGGCGTTAATGGCTTTCTTGATTACATATGGTGAATATTCTCGTCACTTCATGGCTAAAAGTCGAGCCTTGAAAATTTCACTTGAAACTGCATTTGTCATGCTGGGAGTCTTTATTATTATTACCATTATTGTAGCCCTCTTTATGTCTAGATGATTGTTCTCATGAAACGATAGAACATTTGAGGCTGTTGCCGAAAACTCTTCAAATCGCATGAGAAGCTTTGAACTAAATCAGAAAAACGCAAAGGCTGTTCCAAAAGCTATTTATATTATTGAACAAATTGGGTTAGCGGGTCAGATTCCAATTATTAACTGCTGGGTTGGGAGATGCCAGGCTGCTACGCAAGAGCTGTTCAGAATATGTTAGTGTGAAAGAGACGAAATGTCAGGCGCGCTAGAAGTGGGTTGGAATTGGGACATTGTGCTCCGTTTCCTTTCCATTACCCTTATTGACTTAGCTTTGAGCGGGGATAATGCCATTGTTATTGGTATGGCAGTGGCCTCTCTCGCCCGAGAGAAGAGAAAGTGGGCTATCATGTTTGGAGGCGGATTGGCCATATTATTACGCATACTCTTGACCGCAACTGCTACTCTATTGATGCAGATACCATTGTTATCCGCCATAGGTGGTTGTGTGCTTTTCTGTGTAGCATGGAAGCTTTTGCGGTTGGACGTGAGTGAGACTGAGAGAGAGGAGGAGCAGAAAGCAAAACAAGCCAAAAACTTTCGCCAAGCCATTATATTAATCTTGACCGCTGATTTTATGATGAGCCTGGATAATGTCATTGCTGTAGCTGGTACTGCACATGGCAACATTGTCCTCCTCATCTTCGGGTTGCTCTTGAGTATGCCCTTGCTTATGACCACTGGTGGGGCGATATCACTACTCATTGACAGATTTAAGTGGCTGGTCTTTTTGGGTGCCGCCGTTGTCGTTTTCGCTGGCACTAGAATGATATTCGAAGATAGATTCATTGAATCTAAATTCCTCCTGCCAATGGCTATTGTTTTGACCGTGTCTATATTTATTGGAATTGCAGTGCCTGCCTTATTTTTCTGGCTTAATAAACGGAGGGTAAAACTTTAACGGGTACAACGAATAGCCCATTCAGCTCGGTTAGCCTTGCAATACAAGCAAGGCGGGATTATAATCTGGCTAAGACTAGCAAATGGGCCAGAAAAGGTTCCCCCAAGGGCTGATTGCCGGCATACTGGTGGCTCTGTTCTTTGGAGTTGCCTTATATCTTCGAGTTGTTCTCCCCTACGACCAAGTCTTTGTTGGCGAGTGGATAAAGTTCACTGGTACTGATGCTTATTTTTTCATGCGTCTCGTTGATAACCTAGTCCATAACTTTCCTCATCTTATCACATTTGACCCTTATCTCCTGTATCCCGGTGGCTCGGATGTTGGTACCCATTCCTTTTTTATCTACCTGCTTGCTGGCATTGTCTGGCTTTTCGGATTAGGTTCGCCGACACAGCACCTCATTGATGTGGTAGGAGTCTATTTCCCCGCCGTATTAGGTGCTTTGACTGTAATCCCAGTCTATTTCATCGGTAGAGTGCTATTCAATTGGTGGGTTGGCGTAATAGCTGCTGGCTTGGTCGGTCTTTTTCCTGGTGAATTTCTAGGCAGGTCAATACTGGGCTTTACCGACTATCATGTTGCCGAAACATTGTTTACTACTGTGACTATGCTATTTCTTATTCTGGCAGTGAAGAACGCCAGGCAAAAGGAATTGGATTTCAACCACGTGAAAAGTTGGGACTGGCCAACTATAGCCAAGCCGCTTATTTATAGCTTGCTTGCTGGTATTTTTTTGGGAATTTATTTTCTTACATGGCAAGGTGCGCTTCTCTTTGTCTTTGTCATCTTTGTCTATCTTGTAGCCCAGTTCGTTATTGACCATTTGATGGGTAGGACTACTGCGTATCTCTGTTTTGTCAGCACAATTACCTTTATTGCTTCCCTGCTGGTGTTTTTGCCAGCAGTCACAGACAAGATATCTCTAGCTTCATTAATTGTTGCGATTATTATCCCAATAGCGTTAGCCTTGCTTTCCAGTTTTATGGCCAGGCGTGGTACAAAACCGGCTCTCTATCCAGCTGCTCTCATTGGGGTTGGCCTGCTCAGTCTGGCAATTTTCTATGTTATTAGCCCCTCTCTTCTAAAAGCTATGCTAGGGCAGTTAGGTATTTTTTCTTGGCCTATCGGCACTACTGTCCTTGAAATGCAACCTCTGCTTTTCCCTGGTGGTCATTTCTCGCTGGCTGTGGCTTGGGGCAATTTCACCACCGGCTTTTTCCTCAGTTTCATCGCTTTGGGCATAATTATCTACCTTGTTATCAAGCAAGGTGAAGCTGACAAAGCATTGTTTGTTGTCTGGAGCCTGGTGATACTAGCGGCTACTCTGGCTATGCGTCGCTTTGCCTACTATTTTGTTGTTAATGTGGCAGTGCTCGCGGGATACCTCTCATGGTTAGCCCTCGAGTTCAGTGGCTTTAAAATACCAGTGGCAGGTCTGTCAGAAGTGCCTGAGGAGACGAAACAGAAAACAAGGCAGAAAAAGAAACAACGGGGCGGCTCTCGTCTTGCTGGTCGAGCAAATATGGTGTTTGGAGTAATAGTTGTCTTTTTCCTGGTCTTTTTTCCCAACATTGGCAGAGCTATAGAGACTGCTAGCCAAGTGCGATTTGCTCCAAGTGATGCTTGGCATGAATCTCTTGACTGGATGAAAGATAACACTCCAGACCCGTTTGACAATCCTGATTTCTATTATGAACTACCACCACAGCGAGAGAGTTATAGTTATCCCAAAAGTGCCTATGGTGTAACCGCTTGGTGGGATTACGGCTATTGGATAACTCGTATCGGTCATCGTATACCTACATCCAATCCTGGCACTCACAACATGGGGGAAGCTCATCTTTTTGTTGCTCAGGATGAAACTTCAGCTAATAGAATTTTGAAAGATAGGTGGAGTTCAAAATATGTAATCACTGACTATGCCATAGCTATGCCAATAGGCGGCAAGTTTCATGCACTGGCGGCTCTTAGTGGCAACAATCAGGAGAAGTTTTATGATGTCTATTATCAACCTGAGGGTGGTTGGCTAAAGCCGGTAGTACTATTCTATCCTGAATATTACTGCTCATTAGTTGTCAGGCTATACAATTTTGATAGCAAACAAGTTATCCCTCGCAATTGTACGGTGATTTCATATAGGGAAAGGGTAAGCCGTGGAGGCCAAATTTACAAGGAAATAACTGGCGTGCAATCTTTTTCTACGTATGGAGAGGCCGAAGACTATATTGCAAGTCAAAAATCGGGTAGTTGTAGGATTGCTGGCATTGACCCATTTGTTAGCCCAGTACCTTTAGAGGCTTTAGAGCATTATAATCTGGTTTACAGCTCTAAGAGTTCCAAGATGATACCGAGTGGTGGGCTGGTTCCCGAAGTGAAGATTTTCGAGTATGTTGAATAAATCAGTACATAAAAACTTCCTTACTGGGCATTGCATCGTAGGTGATATATAAGAAACTTGTCAAAGCTCCGTCTCTTTCCGTGTTCGTCAACCCGCTTGACAAAGCCAAGTCGTTACTCTATTTTTATGGCTAGAGGAGGATAATAGAGATGGGTGGGCAAGAAATGAAGGTTGAGCCAGTAATTACAATTGAAGCTTTGGACATCAGTTTGCAGGACATAGTGGATGCTGTAGAGGACGAAGTTGTGGTCATTGACAGTGGCTACCGTGTCGTGTTTGCGAACTCAGCGGTGCGGAATAAATTCCAGAGGGGGGTTGAGTTGCCTATCGGCAGGCGGTGCTACGAGGTCTTTCGTGAAAGGGATAAGCCATGCAGTGCACCTCTCTGGGATTGCCCACTCAGGAGGGTTCTCGCAAGCGGCAGTGGCACAATGGCTTATCATCCAGTCCGCATCCTTGGAGCTGATAGGTACTTCAAAATCACCATGTATCCTCTCCGAGACAGCTATGGGAATATCAAGGCAGTGGTCGAGTTGATGAGAGACGCTACTACGGAAAGAGAGTTGGAGAATCAGGTGCTGAGGCGTCATCATCAGCTTCTGGCGTTGAGTCGTATTTCAAGTGCGGTGAGCGGGTTGCAGGATTTGAATACCGTCTTGACGATTGCTTTAGAGAATGCGCTGGAGGTCATTAACGGCACAATCGGAGGAATTCTGCTCGTAGATGAAGAAACCGGAGCACTATACTATTGTGTGCAGCGCGGCTTATCTGCCAGATATGCCGAACAGATGCGAATTCCACCTGGTGAGGGGATAGCGGGAAGAGTAGCCCAAACAGGTAAGCCAGCGCTGGTAGAGGATATTTCTAAGGAGCCGCGCATTGCCCACCCAGATTTGGTAAGCGCCGAGGGTCTTAAGGGGTTTGTCAGTATTCCTCTGAAGGCGAAGGATAAAGTCGTAGGTGTGATGAATATTGCTAGCCATGTTGCAGGACGGTTTGGTAAAGATGATATGTCGCTCCTCAGTTCTATTGGTGACTATGTCGGAACTGCGATTGAGCAAGCAAGGTTATATGATGGGCTGGCGAATGCGGCAGAAAGATATCAGGCTCTCCTTCAGCATGCCTTGACTGCTCAAGAGGATGAGCGAAAGAGGATTGCTCGAGAGTTGCACGATGAGACCAGTCAAGCCATTACCAGCTTGACTCTTAGCTTGCAGGCTATCATAGGACTGGTTGAAATGAAGGGGATTGCAGATGCTGACCTTATGGAGAGGCTCAGAGCGACACATGCTTACACTGTTCATGCTGGGAATGAAATAGTCAAGCTTATGAAAGAACTTCGTCCCACCTTACTAGATGAGCTTGGAATGCCCACAGCTATTCACCGCTATGCTAAAGATACCCTTCAAACGCAAGGCATAAATATATCGGCTGAATTTGTAGGCACAGACGGACGACTCCCGTCGGAGATTGAAGTAACGCTCTTCCGTGTTGCCCAGGGGCTAATCGGGAATATCTTGAAGCACTCAGACGCCAAAAATGCTGCAATTAAGCTGGAGTGTGACACAAGCAAGTGTGTATTGAAAATTGAAGATGATGGCAAAGGCTTTGATGTTAGCAAACTTACACGTGTGGACCTCAGTGGCCGCGGTGCAGGTTTATTTACTATAAAGGAAAGAGTAAAGCTCGTAGGGGGGGATTGTAAGGTCGATTCCCGTCCGGGGCAAGGAACTAAGGTTACGGTGAATATTCCACTTCCGACAGGAGCGCCAGATGAAAAAGATAAGGGTTCTAATAGTCGATGACCATACCCTTGTCCGAGATGGAATTAGGGCGCTGCTAGAGTTAGTTGCGGATATAGAAGTGGTTGGGGAAGCAACAAATGGCAAGGAAGCGATAGAAAAGGTTGAACAGCTTGTCCCAGATGTAGTGCTTATGGACTTAGCAATGCCTATTATGGGTGGACTGGAAGCAACGCGCAGGATACGTAAGCAATTCCCGGAAACTAAAGTGCTGGCATTAACCCAATATGATGATAGTGACTATGTGATTCCAGTAATCGAGGCAGGTGCTCGCGGTTTCGTTACTAAGATGGCAGCGTTTTCAGAACTCGCCTCAGCTATCCAGGCTGTGTATGGGGGAGATTCTTATCTATCACCCTCGGCAGCAGCGGTGCTTGTCCAGGAATACCAACAAAAAACCACCGTAGAGGGTGACAAGGACCCCTACCAACAGTTGACAGATAGAGAGAGGGAAGTGCTTAAGCTCGTTGTGGAAGGGCACACTGCTCGGCAAATAGCAGATATGCTGGTCATCAGCCCTAAAACCGTCGAGTGGTATAAAACCAGCTTGATGAATAAGCTGAACATCCGTAACAAGACCGACCTCATCAAATTTGCCATTCGCAAGGGAATTATAGCCACGTAACTGGCTAAACAAAATTCCTCTGTCCACTTTCTTAAGGTCACTCCTGCCCCCAGGTTTTTCTCTAGTTAAAATCAAGGACTATTCCAGTAACAATCCTATGGTTTGGGCCGCCTCATTCTAGGGATTTTCCTATTGTCGCTTTGTTAAGAACCAGGTACTATGCGGGTAGAACTGGATTATTCTTGTTCAGGAAGGACCGATGTATTCATCTGCAGCAGACGCTACTAACGACCATCAAGTTAGCAAGACGACAAAATCCTCGCTTGACCACAGTTTAGTGCCGCCATGCCAAACTGCCTGCCCTTTACACATGGAAATACGTGAGTATGTTGATTTGGCTGCTCAAGGAAGAATTATGGAAGCTTTGCAAGTGATAAGAGATGGTAATCCCTTCCCCTCTATATGTGCCTATGTTTGCACCCATCCCTGTGAGGATGCTTGCAGGCGCAGCCAAGTGGATAAGCCTATCGCTGTTCGTGCGTTGAAGAGATTTGCGGTGGAGTTTGGTGGTGACAGGATGATTCGTGCCGAAGCCGAGACTACACACAGCGAGAAGGTAGCCATAGTAGGTTCTGGCCCAGCAGGGATGGCTTGCGCCTACTATTTACGGAAGTTGGGCTATCCGGTAACTATCTTTGAAGCGCACTCAGAGATAGGAGGTATGCTCCGAGTGGGTATTCCTCAGTATCGTCTTCCTCGTGATGTACTTGATACAGAAGTGCAGAGGCTGGCTCAGATGGGAGTTGAAATCAGAACGAATACGCGAGTGGTCTCCTTGGATCTGCTATTTGACATGGGTTACAAAGCCGTCTTTATAACCATTGGTGCCCATCAAAGCCTTAGGATGGGGATAGAAGGGGAAGATAGCCCGGGGGTGATAGACGGGGCAACGTTTCTTCGGGAGGTGAATCTTGGTCTCAAGCCGTCTTTAGGAGAAAGAGTTGTTGTGGTAGGAGGGGGGAATGTGGCGATTGATGCTGCACGCACTGCCCTTCGTTTAGGTGCGCGCAAAGTGAGCATTCTCTACCGCCGCAGTCGAACAGAAATGCCAGCAGATCCCGCAGAAATAGAGCAAGCATTGGAGGAAGGGGTAGTTATTATTTTCCTGGCGGCACCAGTGAAAATTAAAAGGCGGAATGGGCGGTTACGCGTAACTTGCATAAGAATGGAACTCGGCGAGCCAGATGCCAGTAGCAGACGACAGCCTGTGCCTATCAAGGGTAGCGAATTCAAGCGGCAGGTAGATGTGCTAATTACTGCTATTGGACAGGCACCTCAGATGCCGGATGACTTCCGTCTTCGAATAGGCAGAGGCAGCAATATTCAGGTTGACCCAGTTACTCTCACAACCAACAGAGCAGGTGTCTTTGCTGGTGGAGATGCTGTCACCGGGCCGGCAACCGTAACTGAAGCTTTGGCGGCGGGTAGACTGGCAGCTTCTCGCATTGATGATTACCTCCAGCACAGATATCCACGGATTGATAAAGAGGTGCGGGAAATCCTTGCGGGGGACCTATTGCCTCAAACGATAGAAATGATAAGAAAAATTGGTCGGCTTGAGCCTCCAGTTTTACATCCTGATGCAAGAGCAGGAGATTTCAAATCTGTGGAGCTTGTCTACGACTGGGCAACTGCTGTCAATGAGGCAAGAAGATGCCTTCGTTGTGGCATGGGGGCTGAAATCATATCACAGGACAAGTGTGCCACTTGCCTAAGCTGTCTAAGAGTCTGTCCATATCATGTTCCACAATTAGATGCCAGTGGTGCAATTCAAATACCAGTTGAGCAATGTCTTGCTTGCGGTATATGCGTTGCTGAATGCCCAGCGAAGGCGATAGTTCTGAGAAAGCCGTATGACCGAAGACAGATAGTCGAAGAATTACATCATACACTTAGATCTGCAGCGGAATCGAAATCCAAACCATTTATTGTCGGTTTTTGTTGCCAGTATGGACTTTTTGGCACTGGTACTCTGGCGAGCTTGTGGAGGGAAGCTAAAGCCGGTATCTGGATTGTACCTGTATTGTGCGTAGCGAGGGTAGAAGCCGACCATATGTTGCATGCTTTTGAAATGGGCGCGGAAGGTGTATTTATCGCTGGATGTGGGGAGCAATGTGCCAGGGAAAACACAACGTCCTGGGTTCATCAACGCGTTCAGAAAGTTAAAAAGACCCTGGTACAGATTGGCATTGAGTATGAGCGAATAGGAAGTTTTATGCTGAGTGCCAGCAATGAGGAGCCTGGTAAGGAGCTTGATAAGTTCATTGAGCAGATAACTGGGCTCTATCTAACCTCAACCATAAAACAGGAGGTGAGAAGTTGATAGTTGCAGAACAAAAGCCTTTGGAAGAAATCAGACGAATGATTATACCTTATCAGAGGGTATTAATTCTTGGTTGCGGCACCTGCATGACGGTTTGTGACGCCGGCGGCGAGCGAGAAGTCTCCTTTCTCCACAGTGCATTGCGTCTGGCACAGGCAAAAAGTGGCAACGGAATTCATACCTTTTCGGAGTACACCTTGAAAAGGCAATGTGACCCTGAATTCATAGACCTCCTTATTGATAAAGTCAGTGACCTAGATGCTATTCTTTCACTAGGTTGTGGCATAGGGGTACAAGCCATCGCTGAACGCTTTCCAGACATGCCCGTGTTGCCCGGAGTTAATACCTCTTTTATGGGTATGGCTAAGGAGTGGGGGATTTGGGATGAGCGGTGTGCCGCTTGTGGTGATTGCAGGTTAGAGGAGACTGCTGGTATTTGCCCCATCACTAGGTGCACGAAGGGAATACTAAATGGGCCTTGCGCCGGCACTAAAAACGGTAAATGTGAAGCAAGCAAGGACATGGATTGTGCCTGGATTCTTATCTACAAGCGTCTGGAAGGACTTCGACAACTGGAAAAAATGCGTCGGTATTACCCGCCGAGGAATTTTCGGGCAATTCCCAGGCCGAAAAGGCTTGTTAAGAAAGCTAGTATTGGCGTAGGAGAAAATGATGGCTAATTCATTATTCAAGGAGAAGCTTAACTCTAGCGAGTTCTTAGTCACGACAGAGGTCGGCCCGCCAAAGGGGACAGATATCTCGGAAATGATTCACCACGTAGAACTACTCAAAGATAAAGTAGATGCTATCAATGTGACAGACCATCAGAGTTCAGTAATGCGGTTCCCCTCGTTGGGTGGTTGTTTATTGGTGAAAGAGCATGGTGGCGAACCTATTTTTCAGGTAACTTGCCGCGACCGTAATCGCCTAGCTCTCCAAGCTGACCTTCTTTTTGCATACTCCAGGGGTGTTTGCAATATCCTTTGTCTCACCGGTGACTCTGTCGACGTGGGGGACCACAAGGAAGCAAAACCGGTCTTTGATTTGGATTCAGTACAGTTACTGAAGATGATTAAAACGATGGAATCGGGGGAGGATATGGCGGGCAATGAACTCAAAGGTGCTCCGAAATTCTGTATTGGCGCATCAGTGCATCCTGAAGCAGACCTCATCGAGCCACAGCTCGTTAAGTTTGATAAAAAGGTCATTGCAGGAGCACAATTCTTTCAGACGCAGGGCATCTTCGACTTAGGGAGCCTTCGCAGGTTTATGCAATATGCTTCGCAGTTTAATGTGAAAATCATGGCTGGCATCATAGTGATGGCTTCAGCCAGGATGGCTAAATACATGAATGACAATGTTCCTGGAATAATTGTCCCCCAAGCCATTATAGATGAGCTTGCTACTGCAGAGAAGGGTAAAGGACTCCAGAAGGGAATAGAAATTGCTGCACGCCTGATAAAGACAATCAAGGAGGAAAATCTGTGTCATGGTGTCCATATTATGGCAGTAGGTAATGAAGGGATTGTGCCAGACATTTTAGCAGCAGCTGAATTAGTGGCTGTAGGCCGTTGAGATGGCACTTTACTAAAACACGCCGGGGTGTCAAACAGACAGTGAATTTACGGAAGGAGGGAAGATAAAATGGGGAACAATGCCAAGATTTTAATCATAGATGACGAGCCGGATTTTGTAGAAGCTTGTCGGAGGACATTCGAGGCTAAATTATATCAGGTGGTTACTGCCTCAAGCAGAGCAGAGGCTCAGGAGATGATAAGCACAGAGCCAGACATTATTGTCTTGGGAACTATGGTTCCTGCCGGACAGGCATTCGCTATGCATAAGTGGTTAAAACAACACACAAAGTATAAAGACATACCGCTCTTAGTAATTGATGCCCGATATGAAGAACGGCCTATTAAAGGATGGAGAAGATTTGAGGGTGTACAGCTTGAGTGTGAAGCTTATGTAACCAAGCCAATAGAGCCAGCTTCGCTAGTACCTCGAATCCAAAGCTTGCTGGAGGAGGCAACTAGGCCCAGGAAGATAAGGGTGCTGATAATAGATGACCATACTATGGTCAGGCACGGGATACGTGCCCTTCTTACAGTGCAAAAGGATATGGATGTGGTAGGTGAGGCTGTCAATGGGCAGGATGCGCTCGAGCAGGTGCAGAGACTTTCACCGAACGTGGCGTTGATGGATATAGTCATGCCTGTGATGAGCGGGCTAGAAGCGACAAGGCGAATAAGCAAGGAGTGCCCTCTGACAAAGGTTTTGATTTTGACGCAATATGATGAAGAGGAGAATATGCTTGTTGCTAAACAGGCAGGAGCGCATGGTTTTATCCCTAAGAAGGCAGCAAGCTCGGAGCTTGTGGAGGGTATAAGAGCAGTGAGCGAAGGAAAATATTTCTCCTGGTCTTTGGTGTAGCGTTTTACCTGAAGGAGGGATAGAATGAGACAAATATGTGAAACCTGTAAATTTGCTAAGGGTTTTGCCACTGGGCCTGGTATATCAGGTACAGAAGAGGGCGTGAAGTGCTCCAATCTAGAATTTGCCAGATATCTCGATGAGTTGCAAAAAAGTGATTCCTACCAGCAAGAATTCGATAAACAAGGCTTCATCAACATATTCAGAGTGGAAGCAGTTGCCTCCGATGAGAGCGAAGTGTGCCAATTCTGGGGGTCTAAGAAACAAAGACATAAGAAGAGCGCAAAATAACTCAAAACCTCTAGCCAAAGGCAGTATTTTTGCGGTTGCTTTCGCTTAATTGTACATGATATAATCCAGCTTCAGCGTAAAGTTCAGGGATTTGTGTGACAGCAGCGCTAGTTGACTATATTCCTAGCCCCGAGCTTACTATTATGGCTGAGGCTAATGTTTCAGTCTCTCTATTCACTCAAGAGCTTTGGCACAAGCTGGGCTTAAGCCCAAATGTTACCGCCTCGGTTATTGTGATGAACGAGATAATTGTGGAGCTTCCCTGTACTCAAATCTGAGATAAGTGCGAAATAATAAATGGGGGAGGTGAGAATTGGCAATAATGTACAACTGAATGCAGACCTAAAATTGAGCAAAATCTAAATAGCCTTCAGAGAGAAGGAGGAAATGAAGTTATGACTGCAAAGATTATCAGTGGCACCGAAGTAGCTGCCGAAATTCGCGAGGAATTAAAGGGAAGAGTAAAGAGACTAAAAGAGAAGGGGGTAACTCCGGCACTAGCTGTAGTGTTGGTGGGGGAAGACCCGGCCTCAGTGTCTTATGTTACCGCTAAGGCTAAGGGTTCTGAGGAAATAGGTATGCATGAGGAAACAATTCGCCTGCCGGCAGATACCGCAGAAGAGGAAGTCCTGAAAACGGTCGATAAGCTCAACAAAGACCCGAAATTTCATGGCATACTGGTACAGCTACCTTTACCCAAACATATCAATACCGAGAAGGTGATTAATTACATCTCCCCTGAAAAGGATGTAGACGGCTTTCACCCGGTGAATGTGGGTAAGGCGCTCAGAGGTGAACCCTGCCCTCTGCCCTGTACCCCCCATGGAGTCCAACAGTTATTGATTAGGAGCGGCAATGACCCCAGCGGCAAGCACGTTGTTATCTGTGGCCGGAGCAATATTGTTGGGAAACCTCTAGCAGCTATACTGATGCAAAAGAAGAAAGGTGCCAACGCTACCATAACGATATGCCACACCGGAACTAAAGACATAGGCTACTTTGCTAGACAGGCTGATATTGTGGTAGCAGCTATGGGCGCTCCTAAGGCAATAACTGCCGACATGGTCAGAGAAGGGGCAGTCGTCATTGATGTTGGCGTTAACCGTGTGGAAGATAAGACGAAGGAGAAGGGCTTCCGCCTAGTGGGTGATGTTGACTTTGACGCTATCAAGGAAAAAGCATCGGCGATAACTCCTGTTCCTGGTGGTGTTGGTCCTATGACTGTGACCATGTTGCTGCTGAATACAGTAGAGGCAGCCGAGAGAAAAGCGGGTATCTAGTAAAGCGGCATCTTGAGGAAGACTCAACTTCTGGTTCTTTAGCGTAAGCTAACAAATAAGCAAAAATAAAGGAGGTTATACTATATGGCTTATGATGCAGTAAAACTGAAAGACTGGCAGATTTCGGAAGAGGCCGAGAAGAACATGCCAACTACTGACGAGTGGAGGGAAAAGCTCGGGCTACAGAAGGACGAGATTATCCCCTATGGTAGGCTTTGCAAGCTAGATTTCATGAAAATCATCGAACGTCTCAAGAAAAAGTCGGACGGCAAGTACATCGAGGTAACAGCCATTACTCCTACGCCGCTAGGTGAGGGAAAAACAACAACCACTATGGGCATTCTGGAAGGTCTGGGCAAGCGAAAAAAGAATGTGGGCGGCTGTGTACGCCAGCCTTCGGGTGGGCCTTCTATGAATATTAAAGGGACTGCTGCTGGTGGTGGCAATGCGCTGCTCATCCCCATGACGGAATTCTCTTTAGGGCTTACTGGTGATATAAACGACTTAGTAAATGCCCACAACTTGGCTATGGTAGCACTTACCTCGAGGATGCAGCATGAACGTAACTATGATGATGCTGAGCTTGCCAAGCGCAATCTGCGGCGTCTAAACATAGACCCTACCAGAGTGGAGATGGGTTGGGTCATAGACTTTTGTGCTCAGACTCTCAGAAATATTGTCATAGGACTCGGCGGCCGTATGGATGGCTATATGATGCAGTCCAAGTTTGGCATTGCCGTTAGCTCCGAGCTTATGGCCATGTTATCTGTTGTCAGAGACCTGGCTGACCTGCGTGAAAGAATGGATAAGATTACCGTTGCCTTCGACATGAAAGGCGATCCTGTCACCACCGGCGACCTCGAAGTTGGTGGAGCCATGACCGCCTGGATGCGCAACACCATCAATCCTACGTTGATGTGTACGGCCGAATATCAGCCGTGTATGGTGCATGCCGGTCCCTTCGCCAATATCGCCGTGGGGCAATCATCAATCATCGCCGACCGTATCGGCCTGAAGATGTTTGACTACCATGTGACCGAGAGCGGTTTTGCCGCCGACATCGGCTTTGAGAAATTCTGGAACGTGAAGTGCCGCTTTAGTGGACTGACACCGCATGTATCAGTGCTCACCACTACTATCAGAGCACTGAAGATGCACGGTGGTGGGCCCAAAGTGGTAGCTGGTCTGCCCCTGCCTGATTCTTATACCAAAGAGGACCTGAAACTGTTGGAAAAGGGCATTCCTAACATGCTGCACCATATTAATACCATCAGGACGGCCGGTATCAATCCGGTGGTATGCATCAATGCCTTCCACACTGATACCAAGGAAGAAATCGCTATGGTGCGAAAGGCGGCCGAGGCAGCGGGAGCACGCTGTGCTTTGTCAACCCACTGGGCCAATGGTGGTGATGGTGCTCTCGAGCTGGCTGATGTGGTAATGGACGCCTGCAATGAGAAGAATGATTTCAAGTTCCTCTATCCGCTGGAAATGAAATTGCGCGAGCGGGTGGGAAAAATCGCCAAGGTGGTCTATGGTGCTGATGGCGTGTCGTGGACACCCGATGCTGAGGCCAAGGCTAAGATGCTTGAGGGCGAAAAAAAATACGATGATTTCGCCACCATGATGGTTAAGACGCATCTTAGCCTGACACATGACCCAGCTATTAAGGGCACTCCTAAAGGTTGGACATTGCCAATCCGCGATGTGTTGATTTTCTCGGGGGCGCAATTCCTCTGTCCCTGCGCAGGAACCATCAGCCTGATGCCGGGCACCAGCTCCGACCCCGCTTTTAGAAGGGTGGATGTGGATGTGAAAACAGGAAAGGTTCAGGGGCTTTTCTAAAAGAAACATCACAATTAAGAAAAGGCTGAGCGGTGTTTTGCACCGCCCAGCCTTTTCAGTTAAAATCACACAGATGACCGAATTGCCTCAGAAAAAATTGCTTCAGGAATTCGAGCCCATATTCTATCCTAAGTCCATCGCTGTCGTCGGTGTATCCCAAAACATGCTGAAGCCGGGCTCTTTCTGGTTCAAGACCATTGTAGATGCTGGCTTTGATGGCAACATTTATCCGGTTAATCCGCGAGGTGGCGAGTTCCTTGGATTTAGAGTATATCGTAGCTTGAGAGAAATCCCAGAGCCTGTGGATTACGTCATAGTTTCAATCCCCAGGGAATCTGTTCCCAGCTTGCTTGATGACTGTGCAGCTAATAAGGTGAAAGCGGTCCATTTCTTCACTGCAGGCTTCAGCGAATTAGGTGATTCTTCAGGGCACAAGCTTGAAGAGGAGTTGGTAGAGAAAGCCCGAGAGGGTGGCTTCCGCATTATCGGACCTAATTGCATTGGCATTTATAGTCCAGAGAGTAAAGTGCCTTATGGACCTGGTGGGAAAGCAGGCAAAGTCGGTTCAGTAGGCTTCATTTCTCAAAGCGGTGGTATCGGTGAAAAACTAATTGAGCTGGGAATTGCCAGAGGTATTAACTATAGCAAAGGAATCAGCTTTGGTAATGGCATTGACCTTGATAGCCCGGACTTTATGGAATATATGGCTGCCGACCCGAAAATCTCTGTGATTGGTGCTTATCTCGAAGGAACCCGAAACGGTCGCCGCTTGTTTAATACAATGAAGGCGATTGCCAGGGTCAAGCCCCTAATTGTGTGGAAAGCTGGCAGAACCGATGTTGGTGCTGCGGCTGCTATGTCTCATACAGGCTCTTTAGCTAGCTCACCAGCTTTCTGGTCAGCAGCGTTGAAACAATGTGGTGCTATCGAAGTTCATGGCGTAGAGGAACTAGCTGATACCCTGCTAATCTTTCAGCAACTCAAGCATTATAAAGGTAGTGGTAATGGTGTAGCCGTCGTTGGTGGCATGGCGGATGGCGGTGGTGGTATCTCTGTCTCAGCCAGTGATGCTTGTGCTGAGCTCGGACTTAATATCCCACCACTCACAACGAGGACAAGGCAAGGGTTGACCAATCTTCTTGGACAGGTCGGAAGTATCTTGCGTAACCCGGTAGATGTAAGCCAAAGTGGTAGCAATCCTTCCATCATAAAAGAAGCTCTTAAACTTATCTTTGCCGACCCCTCAATTGACCTTGCCATAATCCAGATAGATACAGGGGTCTTATTAAAATATTTGCCTTGGGAAGCGTTACAGGCCTTAAATACTGTGTTTACTGATTTGAGAAGTAGTCAAGATAAGCCAATAGTTATTGTCTCTCCTCCCGGCGTAGCCGAAGCAGAGCGCCTCGAAATGGAGCAAGCACTGACTCAAGCTTCAATACCAGTTTTCCCCACAATGGAACGGGCAGCTAAAGCCATAATGAACCTCAGTCAATATTCCCACTTTCAGACAACTTTAGGGAATTAGTAATATGGAAGGAATCGGCAAGATTCTTCTAATAGCTGGCGGTATCATAGTGATTTTGGGGCTGATATTAGTTTTTAGCCAGCATATTCCGTTCTTTGGCAAACTACCCGGTGATATATTTATAAAGAAAGAGGGCTTTTCCTTTTATTTCCCTATTGTCACCTTTCTCATTTTGAGCATCCTGATAACTGTAATAGTTAATGTCATTTTGCACTTCTTCCATAGATAGCTTTGGCTTATGAAGACCAGCGACTTCGACTATCACCTGCCGCCTGAACTTATTGCACAAACACCTATAGAGCCACGAGACCAATCTCGTCTTATGGTTCTTCATCGAGCTAGTAACTCCGTAGAGCACCGCCACTTTTACGAGATTGCCGACTATCTTCAAAGTGGGGATACTATGGTTTTAAACAACAGCCGTGTAATCCCGGCTCGAATTTTGGGGCGAAAAGAACATAGCAGCACAGAAGTGGAAATTCTGCTGCTGCGTCGGTTGGGTAGCAGCCTCTGGGAGACACTGGTACGCCCGAGTAAAAAAGCTATTGTTGGAACAAAAATCAAGATAGCAGGCAAACTCGATGACGCTGATACTGAGATAACAGCTGAGGTGCTAGAACTTGGCGAAAGCGGTACTAGAGTTATGCGTTTTTCAGACGGGAGCTTGCTGGAGAAATTTGGTCAAGTCCCCTTACCACCATATATCTATACTCCATTGACTGAGCCGTGGCGGTATCAAACAGTCTACGCCAAAATAGATGGAAGCGTAGCAGCACCTACTGCTGGGTTTCATTTTACCTCAAGGTTGCTCAATGAACTGCAACAAAAGGGTGTTAACCTTGCTTTTGTCACATTGCATATCGGGCTTGATACCTTCCGCCCGGTTCGAGTTGATGACCCTCGCTGTCATTCTATCCACAGAGAATATGGGGAATTAACCTCAGAAGTTGCTGCTCTGCTCAATCAGACCAAAAGACAAGGTAAAAAGATGGTAGCTGTGGGTACCAGCACGGTTAGACTACTCGAGGCAGCAGCTAAAGCCGATACTATTCAGCCTTTTGCTGGCTGGGTTGACCTATTTATCCTTCCCGGGTACCGATTTCGCATGACAGATATTATGGTTACCAACTTCCATCTACCAAAGTCAACGCTATTGATGTTAGTTTCAGCCTTTGCTGGTAGAGATTTTATCTTACAGGCTTATGAACAGGCTAAGAGCCTTGGCTACCGCTTCTATAGCTTTGGTGACGCCATGTTGATTCTTTAACGGCACTGCAAGTTTGTAACCTTGACAACGTAGGTAAAATAATACAACAATAAAACCTGCAACGGCAGGTCTTACAACCTAGTGAAGTTGATTCATAGAGTTCATGGAGTTTATAGGGTTTGTAGAGTTAAATTGAGATGATGAAGGGAAACTCAAGAAACTCAACCAACTCAACAAACTAAAAGACGATGACGATTGAAAGATTTGAAGATATAAAGGCTTGGCAAGAAGCCAGAGTGTTAGCGAAGATGATTTATGATGCTGTAAACTCTGATAAGGGCTTTAGCAATGATTATAAATTCAGGGAGCAGATTCAAAGTGCGACAGTTTCGATAATGTCTAATATAGCGGAGGGGTTCTCAAGACGGACAGCAAAGGAATTTATACAGTTTTTGTTTATTGCCAAAGGCTCGGCAGCCGAAGTACAAAGCCAGCTCTACGTTGCCTTAGACCAGGGCTATATCAGTCAGCAAGAGTTCGAAGAACTATACTCCAAATCTGATGGAGTAGCCCGTCTAATCTCCGGTTTCATCCGCTATCTCTTAAACAAATCCAAAACCCGCAAGACACAATGAACTCAATAACTCAGATGACTCAACGAACTCTATCAACTTTACAAACTCAAGGAACTAAACCAAAGGTCGTTGCCGCCATTCCTTGCCTCAACGAAGAGCAGTTCATCAGTGATATAGTAACTAGAGCCCGGAGATATGTCGACAATGTAATTGTTGTAGACGATGGCTCAACTGACAATACCTCTGCAATCACTAAAGGAAAAGACAAGCTAAAAAGACGCAAGAAGGTTGAGAATACTCAGGCTGCTAACTGTAAAGCTCCAACTATTCTAATTACAGGTGGTTGCGGTTTCATTGGTATTAACGTAGCGAAATATCTATACAGCAAAGGCTATAAAATCAGGATACTTGATAATCTGTCCGTTGGAAAGAAAGAAAAGCTGACATCTGCTGGCCTCCCACCGTCAGCTGTTGAGTTAGTAATAGGAGATGTCAGAGATAGGGACACAGTGGAAAGAGCAGTGTGTAATATAAAAGCGGTGGTTCACCTTGCTGCTCACACCAGCGTGGTAGAATCACTAGGCAATCCTGAAGAAACTTGGCACATCAACGTGACAGGCACACTCAATCTCTTAGAATTCTGCCGTCTTAAAGGAGTGCAGACCTTTATCTTCGCCTCCTCTAACGCGGTGCTTGGTGAGCAAGCGGCACCAGTTGATGAAACAAAAATTCCCAAACCTATTTCTCCTTATGGAGCGTCTAAATTAGCTGGTGAAGCCTTATGTACTGCTTATTACCATTCTTTCGCCTTGAATACAGTCTCCTTGCGTTTTGCCAACTGCTATGGCCCCTATTCTGAAAACAAGCCCATGGTGATTACCAAATTTATAAATTGGGCAAGACAAGACAAGCCTCTTATAATTTACGGTAACGGTAGCCAAACTAGAGATTTTACCCACGTGGGCGACGTCTGCCAGTCAATTTATCTCTGTCTTGCTGCGGTCGATTCAGTAGCTGGCGAGATTTTCCAGATAGGCAGTGGGGTTGAAACCAGCATCAATAAACTTGCTGAGATAATACAAGAGATAATGGGCAAAAAACTGCCAATTATCAATAAGCCTAAACGAAGAGGAGAAATCGAGAGAAACTACTCAAATATAACCAAAGCAAGAAAAATACTGGGTTTCGAGCCTAAGATCAACCTCAAAACGGGGCTCGAAGAACTATGTGAATTGTTTAAACTAAAAACCTGATAGGAAGCTTTGATGAGTTGTGATAGGTCTTTGTCAGCCAGAGTTCGCTGGGATAAGTCTCGATATAAAATAATAGCTGCAATACCTGCGTATAACGAGGCGGGATTTATCGGGGAGGTAGTTTCAAAAGCTAAACGATTCGTTAATGAAGTAGTGGTAATTGACGATGGCTCTACCGATAACACTGCTAGGACAGCTAGATCTGCTGGAGCCATTGTAATAGCTCACAATGCAAATAAGGGATATGGAGAGGCTATAAAATCCTGCTTCAAAGTAGCAACAATGGAGGGTGCCGACATCTTAGTCATTCTTGATGGCGATGGTCAACATGACCCAAATGACATTCCTAAATTATTAGCACCGTTGCTTACCAAGGAAGCAGACATGGTCATCGGCTCCCGCTTCCTCCCACCAGCTCAATTAACTCAAGGAACTCAACAAACTCAACGAACTAATATTCGTCGCTATCGTAAATTCGGCATTAATACTATAACTTTTCTGTTAAACCTTGGTTCTAAAACACGAGTATCCGACGCTCAGAGTGGTTTTAGAGCCTACAGCCGAAGATTATTGGATGCTCTCTCCCCCACCGAAAAAGGAATGGCAGCTAGCGTTGAAATCCTAATTAGAGCTAGGGAAAAAGGTTTTGTTATCGCTGAAGTGCCCATCTCCTGTGTCTATCATTCTCAGAGCTCCAGCCTTAATCCTGTAATTCACGGTCTAAGTGTCGCCCTCACCGTGATAAAGCTCCGCCTTTTCAGACACTAGCGCAAGCAGGTTAAAGCTAATGAACTCAACACACAATGAACTCAATAACTCAACAGACTCAATAAACCCAACGAACTCAATGAATGGAGGCTGAAATGAGCTTAAAAAACAAGAACGTATTCATCACCGGCATAAGCGGCTTTGTCGGTTCTCACATGGCTAAACATGTGCTTGATGAAGATGGTAGTGTCTTCGGTCTGGTCAGGAGACGGGCCGATGGCAGCATCCCGCAGAATATCAAGTACTTAGGGATTGAAAATGAGATAGTCTTGCTAGAGGGCGATATGCGAGATATTTCTAGCATCGCTTCAGCATTAGACCTGAGCAAGCCAGATATTGTCTTTCATCTTGCTGCCCAGTCTTTCATTCCCAGGTCGTTTTCATGTCCCGGAGA
>VGNY01000022.1 GCA_016865895.1 Chloroflexota bacterium
ACTTCATTCGGCGCTTGGTTACCTGCCGCCAAATGAATTTGAGGAGGTACTGCTCAATCAGGAGAACAATGGACTACCCCGCCAGGCTCTCCTAACCCTATCTGTCCAATCATAGGGGTGCAGTCCAGGAATAGAAAATGAAATCTTGGATTTCTTGGGGGAGTATTTCAAGAGTTACTTAGGCAGACATGCTGATATGAGGGTGAAAATATGGTGAAGAACAAAGGACCCAAAGTGTTATTAACCAGGCCACTCGCATGGCTAGATGAGGGGGAGGCCAAGAGCCATCAATGGCTAATGAAGTATTTCGGTTTGAACATCACAGCTTTTGAGAATACAGTAAACGTAGTGTCATTCGCAATAGATGAACTGGCAGAATCTATTCAGACATCTCCTTTGAGAGTAGGCGACCTGAAATTGCAGGATAATAGGGAGCAAATGAGGCAGTTTGTGGCGATTGCGCTGCTTGTTGAAGCTTTAGATAGTTTGCATGCAGCCCGACGTTTGCTGATATCAGGATATTTCTCGAAAATGCTCTCATGTATTAGAACCATGGTTGAAGCACTCCGGAGTTCCGATATCTGTAAAAACGACGAAGCCAAGGCACGTGAGTGGCTCGAACATCAAGAGATTAAGAAATCCAGGCAGTCTGAAATACATCCGATAGTAATAGGCATGATGCGTTCTTATGACTTCCTAAGTCAGGCGGGGACACACCCAATGATCCGCTCCGCGATCACTTCGAGCTTGGGCAAACCCCATGCCTTGCGGGATTATCTTAACGGCAAGGACACGGAACAGGAGCCGGATATAATCAGGGCAATTGCAGAACTCATCGAGACATTAAACAGGTTTGCTGCTTTGTTCTTGAAATATGTGAACGAGGAGTATAGTATAGACTGGGATAAGGACGCTGAGATGAAGCGCAAGAAGGATACGATTCTCGGCGCGCCGTAAACTTGGTGGAACAATTTCTGGCTAAATCCTCAGACACGATATGCTCGCTTCAAATGTTTGGGGGAGCACATTTACTCAAATCGTGCATTCTCAGATTACTTCGGTTATTCACGCTTGCTGCCAAAGAAACACCAAGCCAAAATAAGGACATAGGGAACCGGTTTGAATCCTGCCTGGGGAGTGATTTTGCTTTTTCCAAACCTGACCAGACATAAAGTGGTTCGAACTAAGGCCTATCGAACTGGTTACGAACTAACTGAGATTGAAAGTCGCGGTGTAATAGCGGCACAATAGCACTCAAATTCTTAGCGGTGGTTAAATGTGTCGGTAAAGACGGAAACTGAATCGTAAGTCGAATTTCGGTGTGAGCACGACCCACGTGATCGAGCTGGCGAGCAACAATCGCCGCTTGCAAACTGGCTTGGTGTATGACAACGACAACCCGCACAAAAGGAGGTGATTCAGAATGCGCGAGTGACCTAAAAAATTTGAGAGCGATCTCGCTGCGCAGAAGGTACTGCTCGACCGTGTTAATGCATTGGCTACGGAGCTCAACCCGACGGGGAAGAAATTAGATAAAAAGGAAGGAGGCAAGCATGAATAAATCTGAGAAGACTCAGCTTAAGGCGGTAGCAGAGGATCTCCAAGAAATTAAGGGTAAGTTTGACGCTCTGGGAACACTGCTCATTCAAAGTGGTAGGATCAACTGGGAATATTTTATGCATACTACAGGCGTAGCGTTCATGCTTGGCGGGATCAGCTTAGCACTCGGCTCGAAGTTTGTGTTGCCTGGCATTGTTATCGCGTTCCTGGGTTTGGTAGGAATCAGTCTTTCCATTGGCCATATGTGGGGGAGGACTCTGAGGGATATTCGAGACTTAAGGACAAAAGGCAAGGTTAAAAGCTAGTACCTTGAGATAAAAAAGTGAATACACGGCCGGCCTGACGGCAGTCTCCGCGACACTAGCTTCGGCGACGTCATATATCCGGGAAACGTTAGCGGATTGCTAGGTAGATTGTTGTCCTTGCCCATCGGTAGACTAATGATGAGCCAGACATCGCAAAAAGTTCGGATCTTCCCCCTACTCGGGGACTCGTTTGGAAATGGCAGCTTTCACTGCACAAGATAGCGTGATGTTCAATACAGTATATTGATATTGCGTTGATACTTGGCCATGCTTATAATTGAGTAAAAAAACTTGAGGGGGTAGCGAAATGAATAGACACATTCGGGCCTCAGTCATAATTATTAGCTCAGCTCTTCTCGCTATTTTGTTTGTTGCCTGTGCGAAGCCAACACCACCAAAGTTTGAGATCGTCTCCTTGAGTGTAACTCCACAGGAAGTTGTCGCCGGGGAAACAGTCACTGTCACCGCTCAGGTCAAAAATACCGGTGGTAGTGAAGGCACTTATACAGCCGCCCTGAGCATAGATGGAGTAGAACTGGAAAGAAGAGATATCGCGATAGTCCCCGGGGCCGCTGAAGAAGTAAGCTTCACGATGCTTAAAGATAAAGCTGGTACTTATCGGGTCGCTGTCGGTGAATCGACTTCAAACATCACGGTAAAGCCAAAGCTAGTCGCGAAGGAGGTGGAACTGAGGTACGATGATGGGACTGCTGAGGAAGCTCCAAAGGGACGTATCCAGTTTGGCCATCTGGTGGATTTCTTGCCACCCGCTGACCCATTTACTATTCGGAAGATACGAGTGTTCGGGCTGAACCTTGACAGTGGGTCTAAAGAGAAAGCATTCGATGTGCAAATTTGGGATAAGAACCAGAAAGTGTTGTATAGACAAGCCTATCCCATTGATAAGTTCCCACTCGGTTCTATTCAACCGTGGCCTGTGATGAAGCTAGCACTTAAATGGGTAGAGCTAGAGGTGCCCAGTATTCAAGTATCAGGCAAGTTTTATGTATATATCTGGACCGGCGCCCCCGTATTTCAGGGGATTCATATAGGCGCTGACAATAGTGTCAAGAATCTGCACTCTACTGCCGTTGTCCCCTCTGACGGGTCATATAAGGAAGCAGAACCATGGCCACTGATTTGTCCTGACCCCACTCATTGGTGGCATGATAAATCCAAAGTTAACTGGATGATACGGGTTATCGGCACCACAATGGCACCGGAAGAATGACATTCAGTGCCAACAGTCCGTCTAGATCGACCAAACGAAGATCATATCTAATAAGGGCTTGCCTAGCCGGCTATAAGGCAACAATTGGGCGATTTGTTGAGTTATTTTAAAATCATTACCCGATATCTTGACTGCTCTGTCCCCTCTTTTTTCAAGGCTCAAACGCACCATAATCGTAAGTATTGAGAGGTTTTTATTAGAGTGATACAATTTCCCAACAAAGTCATAGCAGGAGACCTGTAGCACAATAAAGGAGGTAGCACGATGCCAACCTATGTTATGTTTTTCGGGTTTACACAGCAAGGTATTGCAAATATCAAAGAGAGTCCTGCCCGGGTTGAAGCGGCTAAAAAAACCTGCGAGTCCGTTGGCGCTAAGGTTAAGGAATTCTATGCAATCATGGGTATGGGACAGTATGATACCATGTTTATTTTAGAAGCACGTGATGATGATGTCGCAGCCAAGGCAGCCCTTGCTATCGGTGCCAAAGGCAATGTGCATACCAATACTCTTCGTGCTTTCACAGAGCAAGAGTATGAGAAAATAATTTCATCCCTACCTTAAAAATTTAATCAATGTCTGCTTTGCAGAAACGGACACAAAATATGTAGCTTAATCAGCCCCGGCTATACTTAAACATTTGCCCAGATTGTGCAGTAAGTCACAACTGACTATCTCTAGATTTAGGCTAAGTGTATCAGGGGGGAGATAACAGCCAAGGGAACAAAGGCTTATAATGGCGGCAGAGGGTAATGGAGTCGGGTCACATCGCCGTCCCGAATTGATGCGGGGAATTCCGGAAAAAATATATAGTAGGAAAAATGTTTTAAGGTGCCTGAGGCAATCGATGGTCGGTGATTAGCCTCCGGCGAAGAGGGTTTTTAGACAGCCTGTTTCATAATTTAATATGGGAGGTTAAGGTGAAATCAAAGAAAATCAAAGCTCTGGTAATATCATTAGGCATTATCGTTTTTATTGTGATTGCTTCGGTAGTATCCTTGCAGGTGGTCTTTCGGCTTCCGCTACCGAGCTACTCGGGCACTGTTACTCTGGACGGCCTTACTGCAAAAGTAGAGGTGTGGACAGATGAGCACGGTGTGCCGCATATATTCGCCCAAAACGAGGCTGACCTCTTCTTTGCGCAGGGATATATTACCGCCAGAGAGCGCATGTTCCAGATGGACACGACACGCTTGGCAGGCAGCGGAGAGCTCTCTACTTACTTTGGTGAGGCGACTATTAAGGCGGATAAGTTCTTCAAGACAGTAGGGTTCTACAGGACTGCGGAGGTCGAATACCAGCTCCTAAAACCTGAATCACGAGCCTTCCTTGATGCATATACAAAAGGCGTCAATGCTTACATCAGCACCTGCAAGAACCTCCCTATCGAGTACACGCTTCTAGGAGTCAAACCACAACCCTGGAAGCCGCAGGATAGCGTAGTGACCGGGCTACTTATGGCATACAGCCTCAATCGTCCCAAGGACACCGAGCTAGTACTGTACCAGATTGGCCTAAAGGCAGGTGAAGATATCCTCAAGCATATCACTCCCACTCTACCCGAATATGCACCCACTGTTTCTGAACGTAACAACAATTTAAATTTATCCATCAGTAACAATGCTGAGTCCGCGACTTCAGGAGAGTCGAGACGATGTGATAGCAATTTATGCTGCCCGATTTCGCTCGATATACCTGCCAGCAACTGGATGATATTCGCCGGATCGCGCACTACAACAGGCAAACCGATATTCACCGGCAGCCCTGACCTGCAACCCAAGATACCGGCCCTGTTCTACCTGGTACACCTGAAAGGTGGCAGATATGATGTCATCGGTGGCTCCATACCTGGCGCACCAGGGGTTAACGTGTTGGGATTCAACAGGAAAATCGCCTGGAGCACAACTAATGGGAGGGGAGACGAATTGGACTATTTCATCGAAAAGCTCAACCCCGATAACCCCAATCAATACTTGACGGAGAACGGTTATAAGGACTTCAAGCTCATCGACGAGGTGGTAAAGATAAAGACCAAAGACGGGTTCCGAGAGGAGAAGTTTCAGGTCAAGATATCGCGGCACGGGCCTATCATATCAGATGTTGTGTCGAACGCGCCTGCCAACTGCGCCATGATGTGGGTGGGTCTCCAGCCTCCAACCAACATGTTCGACGGGTTTGATGCCTTGATCAGGGCCAACAATTTCGAGGAGTTCCGCAGAGCTCTGAGCGTGGTGAAAACACCTACAATCAATTTCGGGTATGCCGATGTGGACGGCAACATTGGCTACCAGTACATAATGTCGGTTCCTCTGAGAAAGAATGGCGATGGTACGTTGCCGGTGCCGGGAGACACGGGCGAATATGAATGGACGGGTTTTGTGCCTTTCGAAAAGCTCCCCTATGACTATAACCCGGACAAAGGCTATATCGCCTCGTTCAACAACCCTCCCAAGAATGTCAATTACCATATAACCAGCTACTTCATGTTTGAGCGTGCATTACGCTTCGAGGAAATTGTCAAAAGCAAGGACAAGTTCACCTCGGAAGAAATAAGGAACATGCAGCTTGATAACGTGTCTATGGTAGCCAAGCGATGGGTGCCACAGGTATTGAAGGCTTGTGGCGGCACAGAGGAACTTCAAGCAGCCCCGGCGCTTTTCCAGGGATGGAACTACTCCATTGATATCCAGAGCCAGGCGGCAACGCTGTTCAACTCCTTCTATATGCACCTCATAAGGAACACGCTGGAAGATGAACTGGGCAAGGAACTATGTGATACGATATTGACTCCTTACCTTATCTACCAGCCTGACATGATGCTGGCCAATATCATGGATGATAACAACCACTTCCTTTGGGATGATATCAGGACCACAGATATCAAAGAGACAAAAGAAGATATGGTTAGGAAGAGCATGAAGGACGCCGTGAACGAATTAACCTCTCGTCTGGGCAGCGACCCGACAAAATGGGAGTGGGGCAAGGTGCATATGATGACCTTCAAGCACCCGATGGGCGCAAAACTGCCGTTCTTCAACCTCAAACCCATTCCTACGAATGGCGACGGTTTCACCATCAATGCAGGCTGGTGGGACAGCCAAAACCCATATGCCATGGATTCTGGCGGCGTCATCAGGATGGTTATCGATATGTCGGACATGGAGAGCGCCACGTTAATAAGCCCTCCTGGGCAATCCGGCCAGTACAAGAGCCCGTATTACAGTGACCTTGCTGAAATCTGGGCCAAAGGTATGCAGATACCTGCACACTTCCTGTCAGCACAGGAACTCTCCAAACTTCTTATCTTGGAACCAGCTAGATAGGCAAGTGTTTGGCCGGATAATAGCGATGTGATGATCTCATTTATAGTGTAAGTGAGCTGTGACTGCCACACTCCAACTGTAATGACATAGTGGTTGAAGTCTTTTCTAATCCAGGAATGAGCCTGAAGGAATGAGTCTCAGGCATCTCGGTTTATATGTCGAGAGATGTGGTGGAAGAGATTGGAATGTGCTTTCATCATCCTTTCTGCAAATTCATTATCGCTCATTTCATGGGCAATGTCATCAAGCTCTTTCAGTGTGACACCGGCCTGCAAGTAGCTCTCCGCTTCTGGCAGTGACTTCAGTTTTTCATATGGAGTCATCACCTCCTCATAGGGATACGTTTTCTTGACCTTGCCCCTGTGGTCAATAACCGATACCGGAAAGAAGCAGGGTCTGTGGAAGTTGATATAGATATTCAGAAAGCCTCTGTGGTACTGGTTAATGGCTGTGGCATACGCTTGTGGGATATGGGCATAGCCCAGTTGTTTACGTAGCACCGAGCCATTCTTTGATTCCACCAGTCCATTATCATTAGTGTGACGAGGCCGGCATTTGGTGAAACGGATCAAGAGCTTATTCAGAAGCTTTGCCACCGTCTTATTGATGAACTCGGAGCCATTGTCGGAATGAAAACCCCGGATGACAAAGGGAAAATTGGCGAGCATACCTTCCAGAACCGGCTCCAGGTGATACTCCGATATCCTTTCCACTGAGGTTAGGATCTCCCATTGGGTAACCTCGTCCACGGCATTGATGTGATACACTCCCTTCTCTCCATCCCGGTCTCCCTGGTGTACCGTGTCAACGCGGATATATCCCGGTTTCCCTCCTGGGTCAGGTTTTGCCCGCTCAGCGATTTTGACCACTGCCGGCTTGGTCTTGGTATATCGCCTGTTCATATTCCGATAGAGAAAACTTCGGCGCAGATTGTAGAGATGGGCGATGGATATCTGAGAAATAGTCATGAAGTCCATATGCCCATACACTGTCCATTCCCTCTCCATGATCTTTTTGGTGGCTGGCCCGCTCAGGTAGTTATGCAGTTCATCGGTCTTGGCCAGCAGGGCAACGTCTTTCTGCGTATATTTCATGGGAAACCGGTGCCTTTTGCAGCCTACCTTCCTCAACCCTCCCTGTTGCTTGTATCGCCTTATCAGCCGGCATACCTGTGCCCAGGAGTATCCGCTCACTTTCTCTATATACCGTCGGATTACTCCCTTTTCATCTCTGCTGAGCCGAAAGTACCTGAATCTCACCAGTATCGACTCTATCCAGAGGTATCGTTCCTCAATCGATACCCCTCTGAATGTAAGTGCCTCACTCCCCGCTAAAAACTGCTTGACCTGTCCTATTGTAGTTAGCCTTTCATCGTTCATGATCAGTTGCATATCCCAATCATAAACCAGATGCCTGTCTGTTCAGGCTCACCCTGTGTTAGATATCGATATCCCCTCCAGGCTCATCTTGTATTGGAATAGACTGTTGATTGACAAACACTAAAACACAATATACTATATCTACGCTAATGCCAGTTTTTTGGAATGACAATCGCCAAGACAAGTTGGATCATTAGCATGCTACCAAAAGTTTAGACTGTGGAATGATTTGGCGTCAGCTAAAATGAAAGAGGCAAATTCAGGCTATTACATTAAAGAGGTGAGTTCTTGAACAACTTCCGAGTTAGTGCTACTGTCGACTTCGATCGAAGTCTAGAGTTTGCATTTCCAGGTTGGTAATAATTTTGTCTATGCTTCTAAAGGAGGGCAACTATGGCTAAATCACCAGATACTATGACACAGGCAAGGGGAAAGGAGATTAAGGAGGAATTCTTATCAGGTTCAGATATTCTCATTAAGCGGCTCTATACTCCCGAAGATGTTGCTGACATTAATTATGACAAGGATATTGGGCTTCCCGGGGAGCCCCCTTATCTCCGAGGCATCCACCCTAATATGTACAGGGGAAGACTATGGACAATAAGAAGATACAGCGGCACGCACACACCGGAGGAGACCAATAAGCTTTACAAGCGAGAATATGAACTGGGACAGACAGGTTTTTCCATAGCCTTAAGTGTCACTACCGGCTATGGTCTCGACTCTGATGATCCCAGAGCCGCTGCTGATGTTGGCGTTGCCGGTGTACCTGTAGATTCTCTCCAAGATATGGAAATAATGTTTGATGGTCTGCCTGTTGAGAATGTATCCACAGCCATTTTGACTTGCCCTGTCACTATTCTTCCCCTTACGGCTATGTATTGTGTCATGGCTGAAAAGAGAGGGGTGGACCTGAAGCAACTAAATGGTACCAGCCTTAACGACATAATGACACAAACGAGTATGGCAAACTGGAACGTCGTCCCCCCACCCCATACTATGAGGCTAGCGGTTGACCTTATTGAGTGGTGCTGTGAGAATGTTCCCAAATGGCATCCTGTACTATTCGACGCCTACAATTACAGGGAACAGGATATCAATGCTTTCCAAGAGCTGGCGATACTTTTGGCTACAGCTATTGGCTATATCGAAGAGGGGAAAGGAAGAGGGCGTGTGCCACTGGATAAGTTCTTCAGGCGATTCTCCTTCGATATGGGTTGTCACAACGATTTTTTTGAGGAAATTGCCAAGTTCAGAGCAGCTCGCCGCATGTGGTACCGTATTGTCACAGAAAGATACGGAATTACAGATCCCGAATGTACAAAGTTCCGTTTTCACGTTCAGAGTTCCGGCTGCACCCATACCACCGCCGAGCCGCTGAATAACATCATTCGTATTGCCTACCAGACTCTGGCCGCTGCCTTGGGCGGTGCCCAATCAGTTCATGCCAACAGCTATGAGGAAGGATTGTGCTTGCCTACAGAGCAAGGTATGCTGCTGTCCATAAGGACAGAGCAAATATTACAGGAGGAAACCAATATCATTAATACCGTAGATCCCTTGGGTGGCTCCTACTATGTAGAATGGCTGACTTCTGAACTGGAGCGGAAGACTTGGGATTATCTCAAGAAGATTGAGAGCGCAGGTGGCATTGTGGCTGCCATACAGTCAGGATGGATTCATCGAGAATACAAGGAAGCTATATTAGAACGACAAAGGCGGGTAGCCTCGGGAGAGGCTGTGGTGGTTGGGGTGAACAAATACGTCCTCCCCACCGAACCTTATCAAGTGCCTCTCCACAGAGCCAATCCCAATGCCACCGAGCTTCAAACAAAGAAGCTGCAGAAGTTAAGAATGGAGCGGGATAATGTTGCAGTTAGCCAGGCCATTGAAAGGCTGAATGAGGTTGCCTCGAGCGATGAGAACGTAATGCCCGCTGTTATCGAGGCGGTCAGGACATATGCTACTATTGGTGAAATGTGTGATGTGTTCTACAAGGCATGCGGGGTCTGGCGTCCCCCGATGAGCGCTTAAGGAGAAAATGCAATGACTACTGAAAGGAAAATAAGAGTTCTTATGGCCAAACCCTGGATAGATGGGCATTGGCGGGGGCTTATTGTAGTCACTCAAGCCTTGCGCAACGCCGGAATGGAAGTGGTATATGGAGGGAATCTTACCCCTGAACAAATAGCTGAGATCGCTGTTCAAGAAGATGTCAATGTGATAGGGTTAAGTTTCCTGGTTGACACTTATATGGTGTTAGCCCCGAAGATCATCGAGGAGTTGAGGAGAAAAGGTAAGGAAGATGTCCTCCTGCTCTTGGGTGGCATTATCTTTAAAGAAGATATCCCCGCCCTCAAGGAGATGGGGGTGGCCGAGGTATTCGGCCCTGGCAGTGATTTAGAAGAGATGGTGGAGTTTGTGCGCCAGCATGCCCCTGCTTGAATTTTGTCTCTATCTCACTAGTCTATGGGAACTCCTTTGGGATTACCTTATCTGTGCTTAGGCTTGACTTTGTCGTAGGCTTGAGAATACATTACCATGTTGGGTTTGGGCTACCACCATATCAGTTTCGGCAGAAAGATATGTGAAACTATTCCGGCACGGCCCTTTGTCAAATTTGCCGCACTGCATGTTTTTTTCCGAGTTGGCAGTCTTTGAGCTGTATTTAATTACAGAAAGCCTTTAGCTCAACCACCTTTTTCTTCTTCTGTAATGCTTTATGTCTCGATAGCTCTTCCTTTGCCCAACTTGGCTCAATCCCAGGTAAAATTCTCTTATGTCCTCATTGTCTCTCAGCTTTTCCGCAGGCCCATCCATAACCACCCGGCCGTTTTCCATTACATAGCCATATTCAGCCAGATTAAGAGCACCTTGAGCATTTTGTTCTACCAAGAGAATAGATTTCTTCAATCCCTCATTAATCTCTTTTATTAGACTGAAGATCTCTTTCACCATCAAGGGACTGAGTCCTAGAGATGGCTCATCAAGGAGCATAAGTTTGGGGTTAGACATGAGAGCACGCCCGATTACAAGCATCTGCCTTTCACCACCGGAAAGATAGCCACTGGTGGCACGACGGAGGTCCTTCAGCTTTGGAAAATAGCTGTAAACCATCTCCAAGCCCTTGGCAATGGCACCAATCTCACGACGAATGTGAGCTCCTATCACCAGATTCTCTTCAACAGTAAAGTGCTCAAAAAGGCGCCGCCCTTCCATAATCTGGACAATCCCCATTCTGACAATGTCTTCTGGGCTTTTTCTGTCTATTCTCACTCCGTCAAACTCAATACTACCCTCAGTTACTTTACCCTCCTCGGTATAAAGTAGCCCGGAAATAGCCTTAAGTGTAGTCGTCTTGCCTGCACCATTAGCCCCGAGCAAGGCAATGACTCTGCCCTCCGACACTTCAATAGATACTCCCTTCAATACCAGGATGGCATTTAAGTACATAACCTCAACAGTACTCAACCTTAACACATTAGCTCCCTTACGTCATACATATATGTCTAACCCCTCTAGTCTAAGTTTCCTTGTCTGCTCCCAATAGTATCAGCTGACTTCTGACGAGCCTTCCTTTTTTTCCTTATTTCTACTCAGCCCAGAAAACAAACTGAAAAGAGATAACCGGTTAATCACCCATTATGGTCTACGTAGCTCTGCAGTTGACTGTATTGTACCTTACCTCCTGTGTGTCAATCGTGTAATTCCCAACCACAAATCTCGTTCCGGTTGGAAACCGCTCCGGCGATATGTTCCCTACTCTACTGAGACGGCACGAGTTCAAGCTCCCACGTAATCGTAGCGGCATTACTGCCAGGTTGCATACTCAAAGCTCTTACGGTATAAACACCGGCTGGTAGAGGGTCGACTTTAGTCAGGTCAGGTTTGATAAGCGGTGTCCAGCCGGTGCGCAGCAGGAAGTTGAGCTTGTTAGCTGCTTCCACAGTGGCCTCAAAATTGCCAGCAGAGTCAGCTTCAGCAAAGGCAAGGCCTACTGCGTCTTCACCAGCTTCCCGATCTAATCCGGGCATTTGCACATTCTCAGGAATAACCAACTCCACGACCACCATTGCACCAGGCTCCCATCCCGTTCCAGTGAATTTAATAGGCATACCTAATAGTGCTATGGCTGGCTTGAATTTTGGCACTGCTGCCTCAGGAATTTTCATCCCTGCGGCAACTTTTGGCCAAATCGCGTTCAATGTAGCATAGTTAATTTTTGCCGGATCCACAGCAATAGTCCCGGGTGAGGGTGGAGGGGGCGGTGGGGGTGGAGGCTGCTTAGCACAGCCACTCAGCGGTAAAGCCACAATTATGATTGCTAGAACAACACCAATTAAAACTTTGTAGTCGAATTTCGACATTCTTGACCTCCTTCTATCCTAGACCCAGATTTGGATTTCAATTCATTTTCAATACCAGTTTACCCGGCGGTTTTCAGCTGTTTCTACCGGAAAGAATGCAGGGATACAGTGTCCGGGCATGGCATCCAATCAGTAATCGGGACCTCCTTACCATTCTTGTATTGGTAGAATCTCACGCTGTCAAGCGTTCGCCGGTTTGTTTCAGAGAAAACAAAAGGCCCTGTAACGCCCTCTTCACGATAATCTCGAGACTTGGACAGCGCCTTTAAGAAGTTATCACCAACGAGTATCTTCTCATAGCTCATCCCCATTTTCACAGCTGCCTCTATGCCGCTTGCAAAGTGCATCCCCGTCGTGCCTACGCCAGCTGTAATGCAATCTGTCCACTCAGAACTGGGAATACCCTTGAAATCGCGTAGCTTCTTGCACCATGGGTTGTCTCGTCCCTCATCTCCCCTGAGATAACATGAGGTGATAACAGCACCTTCGACAGCATCAGGGTAAAGTTTGCCACCCACGTGGTCAAACAATCCCCAATAGTCAACTATGAACTGGATTTTCTTGGTCAGCCCCAGGTCGAAAGCGCTCTTGATGGTTACGGCAGGAGTTGGGTCAACCCCACCGGCAAATATGTAATTGGCCCCGGCTTCAGCCAACCTGGTCAAAGGGACTGTATGTTCTACGGCGCCTACAGGGAAAAATTCAGGGGGCAATAACTTTATACCGACTTTCTCGGCATACTCCTTGCCACCAAGCAGGCTTTCATGACCATATTCATTATCCCAATTGTAATAGCCAAGGACGGGCATTCCCGACTTGCCTTTGGCCAGCCAGTCCTTTACAACCCAGTCGACTATGGCACCAAACATGTCTTGGTAAGGCGGAGCGTATATATATGCTTTGCCAGGAACAAGCCAGTCTCCATTGGTGCGAACCGCGTACTTCCCTGTGCCAGGAAGAGACAGGACCTTCCCGTCGGCTTGTATCAGCGGCCAAAGAGCCTCAACCATAGGAGTACCTTGCGGGATGACCACTAGAATTGTGGGGTCTGTCCGGTACCTTCTGTAGGCTGATATACCTCGGGCTGTGTCATATCGCGTATCAACCCCAATCCACTTCATCTTTATCCCATCAAAACCGCCTTGGGCATTGACATATTCCATGTATATTGTGGCGCCCATATCTCCTCCAGAAGTGATAGTAGCTATAGGCCCGCTGTAGTCACTCAGAGACAAAAGACTAACATATTTCTCCTTTCCTGGCACTGCTGGTTTCTCGGCGCAACCAAAAACCAAAGGCAAAGCCACCAAGGATAATACCAGAATGCTCACCACTGAAACTAGAAGTTTTCCTTTTCTCATTTCTATCTTTACCTCCTTTGTGTCCTGTTATGAATCGGTTTCGATTTGCCTCACCTTTTGACTGCTTTCATGCCATATATCACCTCCTCATACATAACTGAAGGGATGGAACCTATAGGCAACCTTGAAAATCTGCCAGCGGTGGACCAACCCCCTGGGCTCAAAGATAAGGAACAAAACGATAACCAAGCCAAAGGTAACACCAGCCAGAGGAGCAGCTATGTCCATTCCAACTGCAGGAATTGCTGCTGACAAGAGTGGGGCAAATAGAGTTACGGCTTCTTCAAGCAAACGAAGCGAGATCACCCCGAAAAAAACTCCAGAGATGCTTCCCATGCCACCAATAATCAACATTCCAATGAAGATGAGTGACTGCGGTATAGTGAACATCTCAGGAGTAATTACCAACCACCAATGACCCAATAATGAACCAGCTATGCCAGCAAAAAAGCAGCCGATGAAAAAGGCAAGCAGCTTATAATAATAGATATTAATCCCCATCACCTTAGCTGCTAGGTCATTGTCTCTGATGGCCACAAAAGCTCTCCCTGCCTTGGTTCTCACTAGATTCTTAGCCAAAAAGGTCATAAGCACCATCACCGAGATGATGACATAAGACATTCGCACATTTGTGTTAAGGGCGAAATTGCCTATTTCAGGTGGTGGTGGATGCAGGCCAGCTGTCTTACCAGTTATTTCCAGACGCATAAGTATGAATATGATAACATAGTGGGCAGCCATGGTAGCCAACGCCAAGTAGAATCCTTTGATCCGCAGGGCTGGAGCGCCAAATACAAACCCAGATAAGCCAGCAGTAATACCGGCCATGGGTAGTGCCAACCAAAAGGAGAGGCCGAGTTTGATAGTCAGAAGAGCTGAAGTATAAGCTCCTACTGCCATGAACCCAGCATGACCAAGGGATACCTGACCACAGTAACCGGTGGTAATTTGCAGCCCGAGAACAGCGATAATCAGAATGCAAGTATAACTTACTAAACCTATGATATAATCATTGCCCCAGAGGGGGATGGTAAATAGAAAGACTAGCGCAGTTATTGTAATTACCCACTGCAGCCGCGTCCTTATTACTGCACTATCTTCGCCATAGTCCTTACTAAAAGTACCACATGGAAGCATACTATACCCTCTCTATCCTGGCCAGACCGAAGACTCCAGATGGTCTACCTATCAAGATGAACAGCAGAAAAACAAAGGCAGCCACTTCTCTGATACTACCGCCAACTAATGGGTCTAAATACCCGGCAGCCACAGATTCAAACACACCGAGGGTCAGCCCTCCGACAAGAGCACCAGGAATAGAATCCAAGCCGCCGAAAAGTGCTGCCACCAGACCTTTCAGCATAATGAAAAATGGTAAATAGTAACTAACCCCCATTACATTGCCCGTAGCAATACCAGCAACAGCAGCCACCATTGCCGATATTATCCAAACAAGAAGAAAGATACTCTGCACACTTATTCCAACACTTTGACTTAGCTGATGGTCCTCAGCAGTGGCTCTCATAGCCAAGCCCATTCTGGTATATCGGAAGAATACCATCAGGATGCCGAATAACAATAAGGAGATTCCAAAAGTGGTGAGTAAAGATAGAGAGATCCTTACACCGGCAGGATAAACGTGTCCCGTTGGCAAAAAAGCCGGCCAGGCCACGGCACCGCCTTTAAGGATTAAGGCGAAGATGCCATCCAATATCATATAGATGGCAACAGTCATAAAAAAGGCAGAAAATAATGGTTGACCTATTAATGGTCGTAAAGTAAATCTCTCAATTATCAAGCCCAGAAGGCCAGCACCAGCTAGCATTAGCAATATAGCTAACCAAACAGGCAGCCCCAAAGCTACAAAGAAAAACCAGAAGAAAAGCGCACCAAAAGCCAAGACCGCACCATGAGCTATACTAACCACCTCTGTCGCCTTAAAGACCAATACAATGGGCACAGCAACCAAAGCATAAAGCCCACCTATCATGAGTCCTGTAATCATATATTGTAATAACTCGCTCATTTGCTCTCCTACTTTTGACTGCGAATCTGCATTTTGTAGAAGTTATAATCAAAGCCAGCTAATCTTAATGGTGGTTTTCGTAACCCCCTTCCGACCGTCGCGATAGGTAATGGGAGTCTCTACCGTTGTTTCCGCCTCGTCCCCATAAAGAGCATCTATAAGGTAGCGATAGCGGTCTTCGACGAAGCTCCGTCTTATCTTTCTGGTTCGGGTCAACTCAGCCTCATCAGGGTCAAATTCCCGATGCAAATTGACAAATTTCCTTACTCTTGCCCAGTCAGGGACAGTCTTATTTACCCTTTCGATTTGCTCTCTAACAAGCTCAATCACCCCCGCTTTCTGAGAAAGGTCAGCAAATGTAGTATAAGGAATGTTCCTCACTTCAGCCCAGCGACCAATGTTCTCCAGATCTATGTTTATTATGGCCACAACGTAATCCTTGTCCTTACTACCAACTACCAAGGCGTCCTTAATATAGGAGCTAAACCTCAATCTGCTCTCAACATACTGCGGAGAGAATCTGCGGCCTTCACTTAATTCCTCTGTATCCTCCAGTCTATCGATAATGACCACATGACCATCGCTCTGATCAACGTAGCCAAAATCTCCTGAATAGAACCAGCCTTTACGAAGCCTTTCTTGGGTAGCTTTAACATCATTGTAGTAGCCAAAAAATGCCCCAGGAGTTCGGACTAGGGTGTTTCCTTCGTCAGTCAGCCTGACTTCCGCGGTAGGCAGGGGTGGACCAGATGTCTCCCATCTTATGTCGTCACCTTGTCGCAGAGTAATCACCCCAACCTCAGACGTCCCGTAAAATTGCTTGATGTTAACACCGATTGCCAAGAAGTAGCGAATAATCTCCGGGCTTATTGGAGCACCAGCACTATAAGCATACCTGGTTTTAGATAAACCAGCCTTATCCCGGAGAGGCCTCAACACTCCCCAGTAAGCGATAGTGTAAAGAAATCGCCATAACCAGCTAATATTCCTCCTCGCCATACGTAGGTCAGCTACTTTGTAACCTACGGGCAAGAAAAGGCCATATATGAATCTTTTTAAGGCAGAGGTGTCGGTAATCCTAGCTTGAAATGTCCGAATGATGCTCTCCCACTGCCGCGGGCCAAAGAAAACGAGGTTAGCACCAATCTCACGTATATTTTCCTGAGCAGTCTCTGGATCCTCAGGGAAATTTATCTCCATCCCAGCCAACAGCATACCATTTACGCCTAATAGGTGTTCAGTGCCCCAGGCTGGCGATATCATTGAGAGATATTGGTCATCCTCACACCAGTTATCTACGGCCAACATAAGACCAGTCGAGTGAATTACAGATGTTTGGGTGTACATTACCCCTTTGGGCAAGCCACTGGTGCCTGAGGTATAGCAGATCAGACATACATCATCACTACCAGTCCGCTCAACATTTGACTCAAACAACCCCGGGTGAAGCTTATCGTACTCTTTACCCAATGTAATAACCTCATCAAAACTCATCAAGATACGGTCGTCATAATTCCATAGGCCCTTAAAATCCCAATAAATCACCTTCGTAACCAATGGTAACTCATTTTTAATCTGAAGCAGCTTATCGACTTGTTCTTGGTCCTGAGCTACTACGAACTTAGAGGCGGAATGCTCAACAAAATATTTTACCTCGTGAGGCATGCAATCAGGATAAATACCAACCACAGCCCCGCCGCCTGCTTGAGCACCTAGGTCTGCCCAATACCATTCAGGCTTATTTTCGCCTATGACCGAGACCCTGTCCCCCCATTTTAACCCCATGCTTATCAGGCCCAAAGAGAAAAATTTAACTTTTTCATAGCAATCCTTCCAGGTGTACTCTCTCCAGATACCCCTGTCTTTAACCCGCATGGCTACTTTTCGGTCACCGTACTTCTTGAAACTTCTTTCCAGAAGCTTGGGCACTGTGTTAGCTGCTTCCATAGTACTGTCTTTCTCGTTCATTATTCCGTCTCACCCAAGTAAGCCTTTATAACTTTAGGCTCAGCCTTTATTTCTTCAGGCGTGCCCTCAGCAATCTTAGTGCCAAAATCAAGAACAATCACCCGATCGCTAATATCCATAACTACATTCATATCATGCTCAACTAAGACAATAGGGATGTGCCTTAGCTCAAAAATGTCAATAATAAACCGTGCCACATCCTCCTTTTCCTCGACATTCATCCCAGCCATAGGCTCATCGAGTAGGAGTATTTTGGGCTCTAATGCTAAGGCTCTGCCTAATTCCACTCGCTTGCGCATTCCATAGGGTAGAGTCCCAACTACCTTGTTCCGTATTGATTTCATCTCCAGAAGATCAATGATATCTTCAACAATTTCACGATGTTTTATCTCCGACTTCTGGGCTAGACCAAAGTAGATAGCGCCACTGACAAAGCTCTGTTTCAAATGGACATGCCTTCCCGCCATAAGATTTTCTAGCGTCGTCAATCCGGTGAAAAGCTCAATATTCTGGAAAGTTCGGGAAATACCTAATTCGGCAATTTTATACGACTGTAGCCTGGTAATCCTCCGCCCTTCAAAATAAATGTCACCACTTTGTGGGAGATAAAACCCATTTATGCAATTGAGAAGACAAGTTTTTCCAGCCCCATTTGGTCCGATGACAGCTACAATCTCCTCCTTGGCGACCTCGAAACTAACCCCACTCAAAGCTGAAAGTCCACCAAAGGAAAGCTCAATGTCTTTGATACTTAAAATGGCCTTATCTTGTATTTCCATTTTTGGCTAATACCAACGCGAGACAGAGACACAACTTTCGGGGGTATGCCAAAGACCTGGCATTTTCTGACGCACAATCTCTGCTTGACAAGCCATGCACGGAAATATATGATATTTTACATTTCAGGGTTTGTCAAGAGGCACAGAGCGGCTTTAAGGGGTTTAAGAAAGACTTGATACATAGTGAAGGCCAGACAGTTGACTGTTTTCATGGGTAATCCCTGTTCTATATGGCTAGTCTTACGATGTGGCTACGGCTGACGCAGTACAGCTAAGGTCTGAGGGCCCTGAGTTCGAAATTAGAAAATGAGACTTTCGAAAGGTACACAGGCTAAAAAACTTAAGTTAAGTAAGGAGGAGATTCAGAGATGGAATTAAACTTAGCTGGTAAGACGGTAATTGTTACAGGTGGCGCTTCGCATATTGGCCGGAGCATAACTTTGGCCTTTGCCAAAGAAGGGTCGAATGTGGTAATTGCCGATATAGACGAAGCCCAGGGGCAAAGGGTAGCTAAAGAGGCTAATGCTCTAGGCGGCAAAGCTATGGCTATTGTAACTGACGTTACCGATGTTGATTCAGTAGCAGCTATGGTCAAGAAGACACTGGATGAGTTTGGGAAAATCGATGTACTGGTTAACGATGCTGGCTGGGGCCATGACCGGCTTTTTGTTGAGAAGCCAAGGGCTGAATGGGAGAAGGAAATAAATGTCAATTTTTGGGGCGTCATAAACTGTACCAGAGCGGTTTTAGACAACATGATTGAGCGCAGATATGGAAAGGTCATTAGTATTGGCTCTGATGCCGGAAGGATGGGAGAATACAGAGAGGCAGTCTATGCCGGGTGCAAAGGTGGTGTTATTGCCATGTACAAGACTCTGGCTCGCGAGCTAGGCCGCTACAACATTAACTTCAATGTTATTTGTCCTGGCCTGACTGTTCCTGAGGATGCCGAATCCATCGGGGAGAAGAGCATGTGGAAGGGACAGACGGTGTTCACCCCAGAAGCTCAAGAGAAAGCAATTAAAGCTTATCCTTTGCGTCGTTTAGGTAAACCAGAGGACATAGCCAATGCTGCTGTATTTTTGGCTTCAGATGCTGCTAGCTTCATAACCGGCCAGACTCTAAGCGTTAGTGGCGGATATACTATGATGTAGTAGCTGCAATTTGAAGGATACTACAAGTGAAAGCTGATTGCAGTTACATTCATATGTTTGTGTGAGAAGGTGTCTCTCTGGGGTTAGTGGTATTTGGGACTTGTAGAGTACATGTCGGATGGAGCTAGGGCGAGATTGCACGGAGTCTAGAATCATAGAGAGGTGATATGTAAAATGACTCAATGGGAGAAAGTGTCTGGCTTCGAGTTCACGGATATACTTTATGAAAAGAGGCCCGGGGTGGCAAGGATAACTATAAATAGACCTGATGCACTAAATGCTTTCACGACCCATACTACCAAGGAGTTAGCGGTGGCGCTTGAGGATGCATGCTATGATGACCGTATCGGGGTAGTTGTTCTTACCGGTGCTGGCAATAGGGCTTTTTGTGTTGGCGGAGATGCTAAAGAAGCGGAAAGTGGCTATAGCTCGGAATTGGCCAGGCATCTCCACAAGGTTCACAGCTTCATAAGAGAAATGCCCAAGCCAGTGGTTGCTGCAATAAATGGCTTTGCTATAGGCGGAGGACAAGTCCTCCAGCAACTTTGCGACCTTTCCATAGCTTCAGAGACAGCCAAGCTTGGGCAAGCAGGTCCACTGGTGGGAAGTTTCGACTCTGCATATGGTGCCGCTTATCTGACCCGAGTGGTAGGAGAAAAAAAGGCAAGAGAAATTTGGTACCTCTGTCGGCAATATACCGCAAAAGAAGCCTTGGAAATGGGATTGGTGAACGCAGTGGTGCCCCCTGACAAATTGGAGGCGGAGGTAGACAGATGGTGTGTCGAGATTCTGGAGAAGAGCCCCGGGGCAATTAGAGGACTGAAAGCAGCTTTCAACATCATGAGCGCTGAGATACGAGGGTTAGAAGTATTGGTGTCTGACTATCTGTGGAAGTATTTCGCCACCGAGGAAGCCAAACACTGGAAGCAGTGCTTTTGGGAAAAGAGGAAACCTGACTGGCAAAGATTCAGGAGAAAGCAGATATTCCCTGGAGTCTATGAGGAGTAAAGTCGGTATCGAGGCGCTTTTGTAGGTACGACCGCCGAAGTGTCATCCCGGAGTCATTAGGAACCAAGAGAAGGCGGCCAACTTCTTAATCCGTGGACGCAGTACTTGTGCTCGGGCTATCGTCTGTTTGACAGGAGCGGAAATGCTAGAAGGGTTTGAGACTACTATAAGAGACAGATTTAGGATCGAAGAATATAGCAAGGTCAACAAAGTATGCGATCTGAGGGAAGCTATTCAAAAGAACGTGATGCCTGGGATGACACTCCATTTGGGCATGGCGGGGCCTCGTTGGTCAACTGCCGCCATCTATGAGCTAGCCAGGCAATTTTGGGGCACGAAACCTGAGTTCATCGTAGAAAGCCTCTCTGCAAATCACCCTGTTTGTGTCCTTGTTCGAGGGGGGTTGATAAAGAAGCTTAACTGCGCCTATTTTGCTGATCCTTATTACACTCTCAGTCCCAATACAATATTCGCCTCTGCCGTCTTGGATGGGAGCCTTGAGATTGAGCACTGGTCTCTCTACACTCATACATTAAGGCTACGAGCTGCGGCTTTGGGGGTGGGGTTTCTGCCTACACGATCCCTCGTAGGAAGTAGCATGGCTGAGGGGAATAAAGGCAGTTTTCTGGTGATGGTTGACCCCTTCCAAAGTGGTCAGAAATTGGGCTTGGTTAAGGCTGTATATCCTGACTTGAGTATTTACCATGGTTGGATAGCAGACCGGGAGGGTAATACTATTTTTCATCCTCCCATTGGTGAGGGTCTAGACGGTGCTTACGCAAGTAGGGGTGGAGTACTAATTACCGTGGAAAAGATTGTCTCTACAGATTATATAAGGACACATGCTAGCCTAGTGCAGCTTCCGGGCCACATGGTTCGTAACGTGTGTGAGGTGCCGTTTGGAGCCCATCCTAGTGGAATGTATAATCGGGAATTGACAGATTTTGAAGGCTATGCTGAGGACTATGAATTTGTGGATAGAGCTCGCCAGGCAACCAGAGATATAGCTAAGTGGGATGCTTGGATAGATGAATGGGTTCTAGGCTGTCGGGATCACCAGGAGTATTTGAGGAAATTGGGCACGGAGAGGATACTCTATCTCAAAGGGAAAGCTAGGAGTGATTGTTGGTTGTACGACACGCAAGCTTTGGACGCAATACAAAAGACGGAGATGTATAGTGCGGTTGAGATGGCTATCATTACCTCTGCTCGGAAGCTAAATGAGATAATACAGAAAAAGGGTTACCAGACTGTCCTGTGTGGGGCTGGGATTCCCAATTTGGGTGCATGGCTCGCTTGGTTCGAGTTGAATAAGACAGGATATCCGCTCCAACTAATGGCCGAGGTGGGGCTATACGGCTATAGTCCTAGACCTTTTGAACCTTATATCTTCAATCATCGCAACTTCCCCACCTGCAAGCTCCTCACGGGCGTTCAAACGATGTTGGGGGTCTTCACTGGGGGTGGGACCAACAAGTGCATCGGTGCCTTGGGTGCAGCCGAGGTGGATAAACATGGAAATGTCAATACTACCAGGATTGGTTCGGACCGCTACTTAGTAGGTTCCGGTGGAGCCAATGATGTTGCGAGCGCAGCACAAGAGGTGATAGTGACAGCCATTCATGATCGGACTCGATTCGTGGATAGGGTGTCATATATTACAAGCCCTGGGTGGAAGGTAAAGACCCTTATTTCTACGCTGGGAGTCTTCGAAAAGTTAGCAGATGATCAAGAGTTTACCTTGACCGGATATTACCCCAGCCCTAAGTTCAGCACTCCTGATGAACATATTCGTTATATCAAAGAGAATTGCTCTTGGGATTTGAAAGTCTGTGACCACCTCCACGAAATCGCTCCTCCAACCGATGCGGAACTGAAGTTGCTCAGAATATTTGACCCTTACAGGTATTTCCTGGGCAAGCAAGCTTAAGCGGGAGTGCTGAATCTGTTTTCAAATTTAAGACAAAGCCAAACAGCATCCTGTATGTGTCATTACTGGACGGCCACATCTCCCCTTTTGCTTTCATGCAATTATTATGACGCGTATGGACCTTTAGAAGTCCCCTTTGGGCGTTTTGTACCCCTCCATTCCTTCATGATTCATCTAGATAGCGGAAATACAGCCTCGACAAAGGCGGAGTTTGCTCAGGCAATAAAGGTTAGTTTAGTCCCTGACATATTTACCAGAAATTGACTGGGCATTGCCTTTTCAATGGCGAGGATTGCCTTCCTTCCGGTGCAATGAGTAGGGATGACGTATTCCGGTCCTATCTGCTTTATTGATTCTACTGTCTCGTCAATAATCGGTTCGAATGCCGGGCCGGTCAGGTGAAATCCTCCCATGATAACGTGGACTCTATTTATGCCTGTAATCTCTCGTGCATATTCAACTGTGTTTATTATGCCCGAATGGGCGCAGCCAGATAGCACCACTAGACCCTTACTCCCAAGGTTCATGACCAAGGCCGTATCATCTTCGGTTGGGTCCCAAACTTTCTGTTCTTTTTCCTCGCAGAACGCATATGGTAATCCTTTTTCAAAACTTGTCCTCCTAGGTATTTCACCTAGGAATAAAACGTCTCCATCCAACAACTGAAAGGGTTCTTTCACTTGTGTAACCTTAAAACCCGACGCTTCGACCTTTTCTTTTTCTAGTGCCGGCAGCCCTATCTTAATACCCTGTATAGGTTCAAGATATCTATTTTGCCTGAATGCGGCAGGATGTAGTATTAGGCCTAAGCCTTTCTTGCCAATTCTCGCTGCTATTTGTACCAGTCCTCCGAAGTGGTCCATATGGCCATGAGATAGAGCTGCCACCTCAACCCTGGTCAAATCAACTCCGAGGGCAGCGGCATTTCGTGCAACAACATCTTCAGAAAAACCAAAATCGGAAATCATCGTTCTTGGTTTCTCTTTGATCATCGTGGTGATTATGGCAGAAAAACCATGCTCGGCTAGTATAGAATTTGTAACTTGCATGTCTTTGATTGGCATTGCTCTGGCGACTATGGCGGAATTGTCTCCAGAGACCAAATCAACATAGTTGTCCTCCAGTGTCCATATTTCCAACTTATCTACCTGGTTTAACTTAAACTGTGCCATGATGTGTTAACCTCCGTTATTTTTCTTTATCGCCACTATCATACACCCATCAGAAATCGATTGGAATATGCACACTTGCCTGGATCGTTTGGCCACTGCATAGCACTCAGAATGTTCACTATGAGATTAAAAACACTTTATGTTACCATGCTATAATGCATTATTACCGTCTTGGGTTTTCTAGCCTGATGGTTATTTACTGTTAGGAGGAACAGAATGAGAAGATGGATGAAATGTCTGGTAATAATGGTATTAGTTTCGCTATTGTCCACCGCACTCGCAGCCTGTGGTGCGCCAGCACCCATAACAGGGTCACTGCCAGCACCAACTGGATCAACCACAATCCTACCAGAAAAGGAAAGTAAAATAGTTCACCAAACAGTACAATTAACCAATAAGCAAGCAGACGGGTATATTATTCCTCTGGGACATGTGCACATAGTCTGTGTAGTTACGGATGTCGGAATGGTAGGCTGCGGAGCTTTTGACGTGATGGCTTTGGACGCCTTTGGTATTCCAGCGGCTCGGGTGAAATCCACAAGTGGAATTCCCATTGCTACGATTGATGAGCTGCTGGACGGAGTAGTCAAAGAGGTAAATACTGAGGCAGCAAAACTTGGCATAAATATCGGTATGTCCGGCAGAGAAGCGCTTGATCTGTTGTGAATTCGCACAGCGCATGATATTTTTCACCGCCTGACGATGTATTTGCATTCCTTTCGCGATAGATTCAAGCGAATCGTATGAACTACAGACTAGCTGCTCCCCGGTTCTTGGGCTAGTTAGTCGCCACCTTGACAGCAAGTGGGTAAGGATTTAACATAGCCACGGCATCTGTCCTTGCTTATTACAAGATTCGAAAGGTGGTGAATTATGCAAGAAATAGTAACCGACCTCAAGGCTGAGCAGAAAGCCCTGGATGATTTTCTGTCCACACTTAAAGATGAGCAGTGGGATTTGCCGACTCCGGCAGAAGGATGGATGATGAGAGACTGTGTCTCGCATATTGCTCACATTGATGAGGTCGCTACCGCGTTTCTTGGCGGGGATTATGCAGCACTGGATGAGGCAGCTAAAATCGGGATGGCTTTTAATGAAATTGGCCCTAAGCGAGGGCGGGCAATGAAGCCTTCACAAATCCTGGAGTGGTGGAGGAATGTCAGAGAGACGGAGTGTGCCCATCTTATGAAAACCGACCCTAAGGCGAGGATACCATGGTTCGGGCCAGCTATGGGAGCACGTGCTTTTGCTACAGCACGACTTATGGAAACTTGGGCTCACGGGCTTGACTGCTATGACACAGTGAGCATTGAACCTGTTGATACTGACCGCCTGCGCCATGTGGCTATGATTGCATACCTGGCGAGACCTTTTGCCTATAGCGTCAACGGTTTGGAAGCTCCGAATACTCCTATTCGCATAGAACTGGTGCTACCGTCATCGCAAGCCTGGAGTCAGGGCCCTGAGGATGCTAAAGATATCATCCGTGGTACTGCCAGCGAATTCTGCCGTGTAGCAGTTCGGAGAAGGCATTGGAAAGATACCAGATTGGAAGTAATAGGTAGCGAGGCAAGACGCTTTATTGAGATTGTTCAGACTTATGCTGGCCCACCAGGCTCTGGCCGCAAGCCCAAGAAACAATGAACCTATATAATCACGCTTCTGAAAATCACAACCTTTTGTACAGTACTTCAGGTTAGGTCTCTTTAGCTATTAACTCACGATAGGCTAACATAAGGCGTTGGGTTAGTGTTCCCGGTTTTCCTGAGCCGATGGGCTTATCGTCAAGCCGGGTCAGGGGCATGATTTCAAGTATGGAGTTAGTCAGGAAGGCTTCTTTAGCTGTGAGCAGTTCCCCCAGCTCAACCTGTTTCACAACCAACATGATTCCCATTGATTGAGCCAGCTCCAGAACAGCCTCTCTGGTGATTCCGGGCAGGGCACCACTTTCTGTAGAAGCTGTAATTAACATTTGACAGCTTACTAGGAAGATATTTGTGGTGCTGCCTTCAGCCAAAAAACTTTTTTCGTTGAGTAGCAACGCTTCGTCAGCACCGACCGCTCTGGCTTCCTGTCGGGCTAAGACGTTTTCTAAATAGCACGTGGTTTTGAGCCGTGACAATGGCGAGTGGCTGTTGCGTCGCCAGGATGACAGAACTGCCGTGTAGCCTCGCTCGTAGATTTCAGGTGGCATGGGCACAAGCTTTCGGGCGGCAATGAATACGGTTATGCCGCGACAGGTATCAGGGTTAGGAATTATGTCGCCTTCACCGGCTGATACAGTAAGCCTCAGTCGGGCATCAGCCAGATTATTGGCTTTTAGAATCTCATAGCAGGCTTTTTCCAGGTCATAAGAGGTTAGTTTTGGAGCTATGCCTATAGTTTCGGCTGCATGGCGAAGTCGTGCCAGATGGCGGTCAAGGCGAAAGATGGAGCCATTATAAGAGCGCATGGTTTCGAAGAGGCCGTTGCCGTAAAGGAAGCCGTGGTCGAAGGGAGATAGCTTAGCCTGAGAGCGGGGAATCACGTTGCCATTAAGGTAAACAGTGTCTTCCATTGATGATTCTAATGCCAAACAGGCTTGGTATAGCACAGGAAGTTAGCCAACAGGTCGTGTCCTACTTCAGTAAGAATTGATTCCGGATGTATCTGGGTGCCTTCGACCACATAATCTTTATGTCTTACGCCCATTATTTCCCCTTCTTGAGTCCAGGCAGTGACTTTGAGGCAGGAAGGGAAATTTTCTGGTTTGATAATCAGGGAATGGTAGCGTGCTGCTGAGAAGGGGTTCCTGATGCCTTTATATATAGTTTCATTGTCATGGTGGGTAAGAGATGTCTTCCCGTGGGTGGGCACTGAAGCACGCCCTATGATGCCGCCATAAACATGGCCGATGCACTGGTGCCCAAGGCAGACACCGAGGACGGGTATTTTGCCGCTGAAGTGACGTATTACGTCGTTTGAAATGCCGGCTTCCAGAGGAGTACATGGCCCTGGCGAGATAACTATGTGGCTGGGGGCAAGCGTTTCGATTTCAGCCAGGCTGATTTGGTCATTACGATAGACTACCGGCTCCCAGTCCAGCTCACCAAGGTATTGAGCCAGGTTATAAACGAAGGAGTCGTAATTGTCGATAACCAGTATCATTTCGTCTCCACCGCCACTCTTGGTGCCAATCGAAGAGCCTGAATCAGGGCCTTAGCTTTGTCCAGAGTTTCCTGATATTCTGCTTCAGCGTTGGAATCATATATAATGCCACCACCGACTTGAAAGTAGGCCTTATCACCTTTGATGATAAAGGTGCGGATGACTATGTTAAGGTCGAGATTACTGCCGAAGCTGAGATAACCGATGGCTCCAGTGTAGACGCTTCTTCTCGTTGGCTCGAGTTCATCTATAATCTCCATGGCCCGCACTTTAGGGGCGCCGGTAATAGAGCCGCCGGGAAAAGTGGCTTTCAGAAGGTCAAGGCGATTTTTTCCGGGACGCAGCCTACCGACAACTGTAGAAGTCAAATGGAAGACGGTGGGAAAGGTCTCAAGGATGGCCAGCTCGGTGACTTTCACTGTGCCGTACTGGCAGACTCTGCCTAGGTCATTTCTCTCCAGGTCGACAATCATTACATTCTCGGCGCGGTCTTTGATGCTATTAAGCAGCTCTTGTGTTAGCATGGCGTCTTCAACCGAGTTTTTACCTCGTGGTCTGGTGCCCTTTATCGGTCGTGTCTCCACTCGGTCACCGTCTACACGAAGGAATCTCTCCGGAGAGGCACTGATGATGGTTACCCCATCGAAGTTCAGATAACTGGCGAACGGCGCTGGATTAATTTGTCTCAAGCGGCGGTAAAGTTCATAAGGAGGAACGGACAAATCGGTCTCGAATCGCTGGGAAAGATTGACCTGGAACACGTCGCCGGCAGCGATATACTCTCTGACCTTGTCCACGGCTCTAATGTAGTCTTCAGGGGTGAAATTGGACTTGAGCACAGCTTCAGTTGGGCTTTTGGCGCTTGGCAAATTGGCTTGTGGGACTGCGGATAGAGGTGAAGAGAGCCGGCTTTTCAGCTCCTCAAGGCGTAGCCTAGCTCTTTTTGTTCGGCGGTCTTTGTCGAGTTCTGGGAAGCCTGTTGAGACGATATAGGCTTTGCCCTCGAGGTTATCAAAGGCGAGAATTGTGTCATAGAAACCGAAATAGCTCTCCGGCAACTTCAGGTCATCTATAGCTGTAGTGGGGAGTCGCTCGATAAAGTGGCAAAGGTCATAGCTCAGATAGCCAACAGCACCGCCCCATAAGGGAACGGGGCTTGGGAGGAAGTCCAGCCGGTAGGTCTCCAGTAGCCTCCCTAGGATGTCGAACGGGTTGCCTTGCTCGGTTTCCTGCTTGTCTTGCTGTATAAGCGTGACCTGATTGCCCCGGCTTCTTATTATCAGGAACGGGTCAGTGCCAATGAAGGAGTACCTTCCCAGCCTCTGATTGTCCATGCCGCTGTCCAGAAAGAAGCTGTGTAGCTCACTCTGGAATAGGTCAAAGGCTTCTGGGGGTGTTAGCAGAGTGTTAATTTCCTCGATTAGCGGGTAACGGCTCATTCTTGTCATTATACATCTAGCAAGACTGGATTGAAATATCCACAGTTCATAAGATTTCAGTTTACTTTCATTTGACATTCTGGGAAATTCGCAGACAGACAGTCTTTTCTAATCCAAGAATGAGCCTAAAGGGATGAGTCTCAGTCACCTCGGTATGTATGTCGATAGATGTGTTGGAAGAGATTGGAACGCGCTTTCATCATCCTTTCTGCAAATTCATTATCGCTCATTTCATGGGCAATGTCATCAAGCTTCTTTATGGTTACTCCAGGACACAGGTAACTCTCCGCCGCGGGCAGTGATTTAAACTTTTCATACGGGGTCATC
>VGNY01000023.1 GCA_016865895.1 Chloroflexota bacterium
AACATACATTTCCTTCCAGTGGTAAAGCAGACTGGCACAGATATTGTATTTACGGCAGATCTGGGCGGCACTGCTTTCACCGCTTAACAGTTCTTCTACTACCTGGCGTTTAAATTCTAAGCCGAATATTCTCTTGTTCCTCATAGCAGAGTCCTTTCTCCTTTCAATTGTACTCTGACCCTGCCAGACCTTTCTAATATTCCAAACCTAAAGTGTCCAGCCTCAGGGGTTCACTCCATCTCCCACAATATTGTATATGGACCATTTAGGATATATTTTATTAACTATCTCTTCAATGCTATTAAATGGTCCTCACTCGTATACAGTAGATTTGATTATTTTTTATAACGATTAATAAGTTTAGCATCAGCATTGAGAATCCAATATTCGTTCCAACCAGGCCATGTAAAGTCAGCAGCATCTTTAACTGTTTTAAATGGTCCATGTATTCCCGTCTTCCAAGTCAAATCAGCTATATAAAGTTTATCATCTTGAACATATAGACACACGGAATGCCCAGGTTCTAATAATCCTGGGCGAGCACTCAATACACAAGCTGTATTATTTTTAGGAATATTGAAATCATCACAAATATAACCATTATGGATAATACAATTAAGTACAAATCCAGCTTGATCTATACAAGCACCTTTCTTGTCATTAAAAGTTTTTTGAGCAGGCCAAAAGAGTACACCAGCTTTCATTCTTTCCCCAAGAGTAGAATCATATGAAAAATTATCTAAACAATATATGGTAGCTAATTCTGGAGAATTCAGTCTATCAACAACCTCATCAAATTCCTTCCATTTAGCAGACCAATAATTATTAGAAGTATGTGTATTTTTCCATGCATCTTTAATCAGTTTTTCCATAGAATATGGTCCCAAAAAATCAGAAAGGGTTTTATCATCATAAGCTTCCCATAATAATGCTTCTAATGGTGAACAATATTTTCTCTTATCTTTAATACCTACACTCAACATTGATTCAAATACTGTTTTATATTGTGGATTGCTTGCCAATATAAATATGTCTTCTATAGCTTCAACATCCTTTTCCTCTATTGTCGAGAGATCTGGCAATTTTACAATTTCATTATAAAATTCTGGGAGGATTTGACTTATCTTAGGATGATATGTAATTGCTAAATCGATAAAAGACTTTTCACTATCATTCATCCATTCATCATTTTCCAGATACGTAAACACAGGAATGTAAATACCTAAATTCTTATCCAAAAGATATTTACTAACAGGATTTTTCTTGTTAACATCAAGATCATATTTCAATTCATCTCTATAACCGATTCCATCACCATCTTCATCATAAGGATAAACAGTAATATTTACAGTTTTAGGTTCACTAAAATTAACACTATCTCTAGCCACTATTTGAAATGAATATTTTTCTGGTGGAAGTTTCAAGTCCTTAGCTTCCCATATTGATTCTTCACCACTTTCAATTTGTTTACTATGAGTTTTTGTTAAATCTATAACATCTCCATTTTGAAATTGTATATAAACTTTCCTTGTTTTCTGATTATCAAAAGTATTGACTTTTAAATCTATATTTTCATCTTCAACCACCCATTCAGGCATTTCATACTGTTTGATGATAGGCAGTTCCTCATCCTGGACGCATGCCAAGGCTGATGCTACTGTAGCTGCGATGATAACTGCCACCAGAATTTTCAAACAGCTCTCTTGAAAGATTGCGGAATACATCCCCTTTAACGAATACAAAAAACGCTTCATTTCATTAAACCCCCCTCTGCATTTCAGGCATGTTTCTGTAAACTCGTTTCCGTTGATAGTCTAACGCAGGCCTATGGTTTATTTCAACCTACAGCAGCGCGGCTCCGCCTAGGCCCAGAAATTGTTGTTAACTCGTATCTGTAAGTCTTTTGACACTAAGACACAAAGTTGATAAGCTTGGGTAAGCTTCTGAGGAGGCTGAATTGCCTGAGAAAAAGAACCGGGTAGATATGGAGAAAATCGTCTCGTTGTGCAAGCGACGGGGTTTTATTTTCCCCAGCAGTGAAATATATGGTGGCTTGGGTAGTTGTTGGGATTATGGGCCGTTAGGTGTGGAGTTGAAGCGAAATATCAAAGATGCCTGGTGGCGAGCAGTGGTTCAAGAGCGGGATGACATGGTCGGCATAGATACCAGCATAATGATGCATCCCCAGACCTGGGTAGCCAGCGGTCATGTAGAAGGCTTCTCTGACCCGCTGGTGGAGTGCAAGGCTTGTCATTTGAGGTGGCGAGCTACAGATTTGGACGGCAATAGCTGCCCTGATTGCAGTGGTGAACTCACTGAGCCGAAGCTGTTTAACCTGATGTTTAAGACTTTTATGGGCCCTGTGGAAGATGATGCTGCTGTTGTTTATCTGCGGCCGGAGACGGCTCAGGGTATTTTCGTCAATTTCGACAATGTGTTGGCTAGTTCTAGGAAAAAACTGCCCTTTGGCATTGCCCAAATAGGTAAGTCGTTTCGCAATGAAATCACCACCGGCAATTTCATCTTCAGAACCAGAGAATTTGAGCAGATGGAGATTGAGTATTTTGTTAAGCCGGGGGCTGATGAGGAGTGTTTCGATTACTGGGTGAGAGAACGTTTCAACTGGTACTCAAATCTGGGCATAAGGCAGGAAAACCTGCGTCTTCGTCAGCATGGTAAGGAAGAGCTGGCTCATTATGCCAAGGACTGTTATGATGTCGAATATCTCTTCCCCATGGGTTGGGCGGAGCTGGAAGGAATTGCCAATCGGGGCGACTTCGACTTGGTGCAACATGGCAAGTATAGCGGAAAGAACCTGAGCTATTTTGACGATGAGACCGGTGAGCGCTATACGCCCTACGTTATTGAGCCTTCAGCAGGTGTTGACCGCTCGGCTTTGGCCTTCCTTGTAGATGCATATGATGAAGAAATGGCTGAAGGAGAAACCAGGGTGGTTTTGCATCTCCACGGCGAATTGGCTCCAATTAAAGTGGCTATCCTGCCTTTGAGCAGAAACGAAAAGTTGGTGCCGCTAGCCAGAGAGGTATATACTGAACTTCGTCGTCATTTTATGACGCAGTATGATGATGCTCAGAGCATAGGCCGGAGATACCGCCGTCAAGATGAAATCGGCACTCCTTTCTGTGTTACCATTGATTTCCAGTCGCTGGAGGACAATCAAGTTACTGTTCGAGAACGCGATAGCATGGCACAGATCAGGCTGCCGATAAAAGAGCTAGTGAAGACATTGCAGGCTAAGCTGAGCGGCGAGCCTTTTGATACTCAGCCACTATGGGCAACTAGAGCATCTGGCAGTTCGGAACAATGAGGATTATTCATTTTACTGACCCTCATCTGGATATTGAAACCTACGGTAGTGTTGACCCAGCTACCGGGCTTTCAACAAGGCTGCTTGATGTTCTCAAGGCTGAGCAAAAGAGAGGAGAAAGTATAGAGGTTGGAAGCTAGAATGAAAGTGAGATTTGGTATAAGAGCTAAAATCCTTATCTTCTTTTTGGCTTTGTCTTTTATTTCGCTGGGCGTTATCAGCTCGGTGGCGTTTCGCACTATATACGAGGTCAGCTATCTCGTAAAAGAGAATAGCATTAACATGGGGCAAGAAGTTGCGCGTCAGAGCATTGTTGCTTTAGAAGACCTGGGCAGGAGACTAGTACAGCGGCGGGCACTGAATGTTGCCAACGAGATAGAGCTCTTCACGCGGTATCATCCGTACCTGAGTGCTTCTGAACTGAAGGCGAATAAGGAACTGGCGGAAATAGCGGTCCAGAATGTGGGACAAACCGGCTATACGATGGTTTACGATAAGACAGGAGTGGTCTATTTTAATAACGACCCTAAGATGGTGGGTATAAACCTGCTCAGGGTAGCCGGCGAACCTGTGTACTTTTCATCTATAGTGGAAAGAAGCTTTCTGGGGGAAGCTTCTGGCTATTACGAGTGGGAGGATGCTAGGGGAAATGTCAGGATAAAATATATGCACTGCATTCCGGTGGAGGGGGCAGGGCTCGTGGTAGCGGCATCTACCTATATTGATGAATATTCGGCGCCTGCAACAGAGCTAGAGAGTGAGATAGCTGCCACAGTTTTGGCTACAAGTCAGTATATAGACGAGCAATTGAGGAAGACGCAGTTAATTTTCACTGCTATCTTCGGTGGAATGATTCTTATTGCTGCTACGGTGATATTTTTGCTGTCGAGGGCGATTACCAGGCCAATCATGGCACTGACCAGAGGCGCTGAAGTCATAGCGAAGGGTGAACTCGACTATAGCATTAGGGCTGAAACCGGTGACGAAATTCAGCAATTGGCTGAGCAGTTTAATGAAATGGCTAAAGCCTTAAAGGAGTCTTATACTGACTTGGAACAGAAGGTTGCAGAGCGTACCAAGCGAGAGCGACAGCGAGCTGAGCAGTTACGTACCATAAACGAGGTCGGTCGTAAGATTAGCTCTATTGTGAACCTCGATGAACTACTACCGTATGTAGGGGACCTCCTCCGTGAGACTTTTCACTACTATAATGTCAATATCTTTCTATTAGAGCCTAGCTCTGGCAGGCTTGTGCTAAAAGCGCTGTGCATTAGCGGACAGAAGGGTGTTATACCGGTGGGGGTACCCCTGGAAATGGATGAAGAGAGTATAGTCGGCTGGGTAGCTCAGGCAGGTGAACCTATCCTGGCGAATGATGTAAGTGAGAATCCCAAATATCGTGCTGTTGAGGCATTAAGAGACACTAAGTCTGAGCTTGCTGTTCCGGTCAGGATTGGGAGCAATGTTCTCGGAGTGCTAGATATCGAGAGCACGGAAGTTGATGCTTTTGGCGAGGCTGACTTGTTCACTGCCCAGACATTGGCTGACCAGTTGGCTGTGGCTATCGAGAATGCCCGTCTTTATGAAGAGACACGTCAGATGGCGGTGATGGAAGAACGTAACCGCATGGCGAGGGAAATTCACGACACACTGGCCCAGGGGTTCAGCGGCATTATTTTGCAGCTTGAAGCAGCAGAACAAGCATTGAGCAGTGATGCCCCGGCAGTAGAGCGACATTTGAACCAAGCTCGAAGCCTAGCACGAAAAAGCTTAGCTGAAGCCCGCCGCTCTGTGTGGAATCTCCGCCCTCAAGCTTTAGAACAACTACCTCTGTCTGAAGCACTGAAGCAGGAAGTAGATAAGTTCATTCAGAATAGCGGTCTGAACGCCCAGTTTACTGTCTTTGGGGACAAGCGTGACTTACCCCCTGAGGTGGAAGCAGGCCTGCTACGCATTTGTCAGGAATCCCTTACAAATATCGGGAGGCATGCTAAAGCTACTGAGGTTGAGGTGAGCCTAACTTTTAATGAGTCTGCGGTAGAACTGAGTGTTAGTGACAACGGTGTTGGCTTTAGACCGCGGGTTTCAAAAGGTGCGAAGGGAAAAAGTGATACTTTTGGGTTAATAAGTATGCGGGAGCGGGCTCGCGGTCTAGGTGGCACGTTTGAGGTGCAGAGTAAAAGAGGGAAAGGAACGCTGGTCAGGGTAGTGGTTCCCGCCAATTAGGAGGTCTCCGGTGGAAGTTATCAAGATTCTAATTGCTGATGACCATCCGGTGGTCAGAGAAGGATTGTTTTCTATGTTGAGCAGAGAACCTGATTTTGATGTCGTTGGAGAGGCTAAGGATGGTGTGGATGCGGTGAATAAAATCAAGGAGTTAAGCCCGGACGTGGTACTTATGGATCTCCGGATGCCTGAGATGGATGGGGTTGAGGCTATGCGTCAAATAAAGGCAGTAATGCCACATGTCAAATTCATAATCCTCACCACCTTTAGTGATGACGAATATATTTTCAGTGGCATCGAAGCCGGTGCTCGCGCCTATCTCCTTAAAGATGCTCCGAGGGAGGAGCTGTTCAAGGCGATAAGAGCTGTTTATCGCGGTGAATCACTCATTCAACCGGTAGTAGCGTCAAAGTTACTTGACCGCTTTACCGAGCTGTCTCGCCGGGCTCCATCTGGTGAGGAACTATCTGGGCGAGAGCTGGAAATATTACAACTTATGGCCAAAGGTGCAGCTAATAAAGAGATTAGTGCTCAACTTTCCATTTCTCAGAGTACAGTTAAGACGCATATAAGTAGTATTTTTCAAAAGCTAGGGGTCAATGACCGAACTGAGGCGGTGACTCAAGCTCTTAAGAGAGGCATAATACGTCTTTAGTCATACTAAAGTATTACTCGACATCGGAGAAAAGGCTGACCTCAGGGTCACCCTTTTTCTTTATCATAAAACTAACCATTCTCCCGATTATATAGCCGAACTTAGCAGGTAAACTTAAAGACAAATAATCGGCAATTTGATTAGCTAATCTGGGGAAGGCGATATCGGCTTGATATTTTGATACCAGGAGAGGCAAAAGTGGAAAAGATAAGAGTGATGATAGTTGATGATAATGAAGTAGTGAGGGAGGGGCTTAAGAGTATCCTTGAGCCTCAAGACGATATAGATGTGATTGGCGAAGCTGTAGATGGCCTGGATGCAGTGATGAAAGCGGAGAAATTCAACCCCGATGTCATTTTAATGGATGCCCATATGCCCGGGATAGATGGCACAGAGGCAACCCGTCGTATCAAGAGAGGCATGCCTGATGTTAAAATCCTGTTTCTGACAGTCTATGGTGATTATGTCGGTTCGGCACTTGATGCCGGTGCTAGCTGGTATTTAACCAAGGACTGTAGACGTCAGGACTTAATGGAAGCTATTAGGGTTTTAGCGCGGAGCAGCCGAGCCAATGCAAAGCAGGTTAAGTAAACCGCCTTTGGCTTAAGAAGTCGAGTAGGCCCCCCATTTTAATCTAAGTGAATCTTTATTGCTGTCCATTCAGAGCCTCTTGTTTCTCGTTTCCGAGTCTTTCTCTGTAATTCTGTTGCCATTAGTCCATTATTCTGAGGCCATTCTGTGTCATTCTGAACGTAGCCAAGAATCTCGCTGAAGATTGGCTTTTATCGTGCCCCTCGTATGAAAACCCAAAACTATTGCTCATGGGGCTTGAATTACGCTCAGAATCTGTTAGAATTGATTTATAGGCTTCAGGGGGCAAAGCCCAGTTTCAAATATTTAGGAGGAGGTGGAAACAGTGCCTGTTTACGTGATGCTAACAACCCTGACCGATGAAGGCAGAAAGACAATTAAAGACAAGCCGCAAAGGATAAAGGAGGTCAACAAGGAAGTTGAGGCTATGGGGGCTAAGGTGCTGGCCCAATATGCAGTCCTTGGTCCATATGATTTTGTAAACATCCTGGACGCTCCGAATAATCAAGTCATCAGCAAGATAGCTATAGAGTTGGGTGCCAGAGGCACCCTTCAAACCATGACTATGGCCGCTGTTGATATTGATAGTTTTGTTGCCAATCTGAAGAAGTGACCAAGACTAAGCCTAGTTTCGCCCCCTGAAGCCACTGTGTTCTGTCTTATTCTAGGCTTACTACTCTTGAGCATTCATGTGTTATTGCAAGGGACGCAAGCTGTGAAACAACCGCGGGGATTGCCGCGTCCTTCTAAAGAAGGACTCGCAATGACACAAAGAGGGGGGTGGGATATTCTATTGTTCCTCTTTCTTGAGGAGTTTAAGGAATTTGTAATAGGCTGGCGGTAGTTGTCCCTCAAATCTGAGAAATGAAGGTGTGGGATATCTGTGCATACCGGACTTGTGGCCTATCTCTAGACCCTGAATGGTTGACTCTATTTTGCCTGTGGGAATAGTGAAGGCGAGCTCATGGTCTTGAGTCAGGGCGAAATATCGGTCTCCGGCTCCAGATAGAATGAACTGACATTCTTGTGTAAGTATAGGTCGGGCGATGAATCCTGAGCAGGCTATACCAGATGAGGAAACGGACGTGAGGACTCCGCCTGTGAGTGTGAGAGCACCCTGCACCAATCTGGCTACCTGAGCAGGGTTACCGAAGATAAGTATCAGATGAGGTTCAAAGGTGGCAAAGTGGAGGGGTGCAGCAAGTATGTGGCTATATTTGCCGTACTCCAGCCTGCTTAGGCTGTGAGCAGTTTTGGCAAATTGCTCTTTGGTGCCTAGTCCGAGTGACTCCGCATAGCTTCCATCCAGATAGCCTTTTCCGGGCACAAAGCCCAGGACGAAAGCACCGTGAGGGCAGCATTGGTCTTCTTTGCCAATAGCTATAGTCCATCCATAGCGCCGTGCCATAGCGATGCCTTGACATATTGTCACCGAGATGCCTAGGTCACGCTTGGGCATTCGGACTTTTTCTGGGAACTCGCTGCTGGATTGACACATTTTGATGGCGAGAGGGAAAGTCTGGGGCCTGACATATAAGTTGAGCGCTTCGTTGACCTCTTTTAGATTCAAAGTGTTCCTCTGAACCTGCAGAAATCTTGATTATCTTAGGCTGGTCAAAACTGTCTCATAGTTGTCAACGATGCTTCGGATGACCTCGCCGACGCTCTTGATTTCCTTTATCATGCCGGCTATGGCACCGCAATATGCTTCACCATTAGCCATATCACCTTCGAACTGCCCGGTTCGAGAACGGTTGCTGCCGAGGAAGGCGAGGAGCTCTTCAACTGAAGCCCCAGCAGCTTCCATATCCATTATTTTGGCGGCTACTTCATTCTTCAGTATTCTAGTTGGTCCGAGTTTCCTGCCAGTGATTACTGTGTCAGTGTCACTGGCCTTCACTATTGCTTCTTTGAAATTTTGGTGAGCATTGCATTCATGGGTAGCTACAAAGCGAGTGCCCATCTGGACACCATCAGCGCCCAGTGCCAGAGCGGCTACCACACCCCTGGCATCGGCAATCCCACCAGCAGCGACCACTGGAATGGTCACTGCATCCACCACCTGAGGAATTAGGGTGAACGTGGTCAGTTCATCCAGTCCATTATGACCACCGGCTTCATAGCCTTCAGCGATAACCACGTCTACACCTCGCTTTTCGGCGCTTTGAGCATGTCTTACTGCAGCTACCACGTGGATGACTTTTATCCCGGCTTCCTTGAAGCGGCTGGTATACAAGGCTGGATTGCCAGCAGCAGTCACCACCACCTTTACTTTGGTATCAATGGCTGTGGCAACCAGCTCTTCAATTTGAGGATTATTTAGTATGGGTAGATTAACTCCGAAAGGTTTAGAAGTTAGGCTTTTGGCTATTTCTAACTGTTGTTTCAGGTTTTCTACCTGATTGCCATTGCGGCTCATTCCAGCGGTGGGACTGATTAAGCCTAAGCCACCGGCATTGGAAACTGCTGCAGCTAATTCAGCATTGGCAATCCATACCATCCCCCCCTGAATTATGGGGTATTCGATGCCCAGCAAGTCGCACAGTCTCGTCCTTTTCATTAATCGAACCTCCTTTTAATTTTCGTGTGTCACCTTGAGCGCTAGCGAAGGGTCTCTCGATTCTTCGAAGGTTACCCTGAATGAGATTCTTCGCTTCGCTCAGAATGACAGAAAGTGTCAAATTAGTTTGAATTCTATCACGTCCACCAGCCCCATGTCAGTTAGTTTCAATTCGGGTATTACTGGTAGGGCGAGGAAGGAGAGGATGGCAAAAGGCACCGGGGGAACATTTCCCAGTCCATCTGCCAGCTTTTCTACCTTCTCAAATTTGTTAACCACTGCTTCTAGGGGCTCTGGTGAGAGCAGGCCGGCAATAGGTAAAGGTAGGGATGCCAAGATTTTGCCATCGCTGCAGACCACAAGTCCACCCTGTAGCCTTTCAATCTCTTTGACAGCCGTGAGGATATCCTGGTCATTGGTGCCGACCACGACTATGTTGTGTGAGTCATGAGCTATGGAAGAGGCTAATGCGCCTCGCTTTAGACCAAAGCCTTTCACCAATCCCAAGCCGATATTACCACTAGCCTTATGTCTTTCCACAACCACCAGTTTTAAGATATCTTCCTCCAGGTCTGGTACAACTACACCATCTTTGGTCTTGACTCTCTCGATTCTTTTCTTGGTGATTATCTGGCCAGGTATGATTTCAATAACTGGAAAACTTTCTCCTCGTGCGGTTAGTTTCAATGCCTCGATGCTGAATGGCTTGATGCGAACAGTATCAGTTAGCTCTTTGGTTGAAGGTTTTGGCGGTGGTTCGAGGTACTTGCCTCCTTTAGCTACCAGGCTGCCTTTATAAAAGGCCATATCTATTTCTAACTTTGGGAGGTCGGTGATGGTAATGAGATTGGCAATATAGCCGGGGGCAATGCCACCCCTATCGTACAACCTGAAATACTCAGCGGTATTGATAGTTGCCAATTGTATTGCCCGCACCGGCTCAAGCCCGCTTTGTATTGCCTTCCTGACCACAGCATCAATGTCACCTTCGCGGAGCAAATCGGAGCAACTGCTGTCATCTACGACAAAAAAGCATCTCTTGTATGTCTTGTCATTAACCAGCGGCAAAAGAGCATCAAGGTTTTTCGCTGAGGAGCCCTCCCGTATCATCAGGTGCATTCCCCGTCTCAGCTTTTCTCTACCCTCCTCTGTGGTAGTTGTTTCGTGGTCTGAGTGGATACCAGCAGCTAAATAGGCGTTAAGCCGTTTATTGGTGACACCCGGCGCATGTCCGTCAACAACTCTGCCTTTGGCAGCAGTTATCTTACCCAGAACTTGTTTATCGCTATAGATAACACCTGGGAAGTTCATCATCTCGCCAAGCCCGATTACATTCTGCCACTTGAGCACTTTTTTGATGTCCTGGGTGGTGATTTCGGCTCCGCTGGTTTCCATGTGGGTAGCTGGTACACAAGATGGGGCCATAAAGAACATGTCCAGAGGTAGCTTCTGCGCCCAGTTCATGACGAACTTTATGCCATTGAAGCCAGCCACATTAGTTATTTCGTGCAGGTCGGTAATCACTGCCGAGGTGCCTCTAGGGACTACAGCTTGAGCGTATTGAGCCGGATGTAGCATGGAGCTTTCTACATGAGCGTGACCATTTATTAACCCTGGAGCCAAATAATTGCCATTTAAGTCAATCGTTTTTTTGGCCTTCTGATAATTGCCGATGCCAGCAATCCTGTCACCATAGATAGCTACATTACTTTCTTCAATAATGCCGACGAAAGTGTTTATTATCTTGGCATTCTTAAGCAGCAAGTCTGCCGTGGCATCTCCACGGGCAACCGAAATCAATTTAGCCAGGCTCATATTCTGTTCCTCCCGCAAATTAGTCTATAGTCGCCCTGGCGAGGCTCCTGTCCCGACCTGGCCACCCCGCAGCCCAGGTCGTGGAAAAGCCTCGCACTACAGGGGCGGTGGTTTTAATCTATAAAACATATATCTTGCAGGTAGCGAAACTGCTCATTCCAGTCAATTCCGTAGCCCACGATAAACTTATTGGGCACGGTGAAGCCGAGGTAATCAATGGTCACCGGAATTTGGTGTCGTGAAGGCTTATCGGTAAGGGCACAAAGCCTTAAAGACGCTGGTTTTTTCTTTTGCAGGTAATCCATCAAGAAAGAAACGGTTAGCCCGGTGTCGACTATATCCTCGACCACCAACACATCCCTGCCCTTTATCGGTGTCTTCAGCCCCCGCATCATCTTCACTTTGCCCGAGGTCTTTGTACCTGCACCGTAACTGGAGAGCTTGACGAAGTCCACTTCCACTGGCAGTTCAAGCTGGCGCACCAAATCGGCCATGAAGACAAACGAACCTTTGAGTATGCCGATAAGCAGAAGCTGCTTGCCTTTGTAGTCTCGCCTGATTTCAGCCGCCAGCTTAGCTACAGCCTGCCTGATTTCTTCCTGATGGATTAGGATTTTTGGCTGCCGAGACACGGGGTGATTATACCCTTAGACGGTTTTCTTGTCTATAAAAGCTTGTGGTACGTAGGAGATTCTTCGCTTCACTCAGAATGATAGAGAGAAATGTTGATGGCTACATTGTCCAAGCTCTTCATAAAGACAAATAAACAGTCACGTTAAGACGACAGCTCTTATTTGACCTTAACCTGAATTATGATATCCCCGGGCTGGCTGTCGGTTGTTTGGCGGGCATTCTTTAATCTCACCTTCATCCTACTTTTTATACCTGCTGGGAACTTTACCCTTAGCTTCTTGCCTTTCCGCACTAGGTCTTTTTCTAAACCTCGAGCAGCCTGGGCTTTGGTGATGGTTATCTCATATTTTACGTCATGACGTTTGGGTCTTTGAGCCTGACGAAGTATTTCGTCTAAATTAATCCCGGTGGGAGTCTCAAATTTGACCCCGCCAGGACCACCAAAGCCAGAACTGAATATCCTGAATGAACCCCCTTTACCTTTGAACAGTTCCCCGAATATATCGTCGAGGAAGTCGAACCTAAGGCCCGCACCACCGAACTCCTTCATTAAATCCTCGAAGGTAGCCCTGGTAGAAGCGCTGCTGAAGATATCGCCGATATTGCCGACTGTGCCGAATTGGTCATATTGTTCTCTCTTTTTAGGTTCACCAAGGACTCCGTAGGCCTCATTTATTTCCTTGAACTTCTCGTTGGCCCATTTTTCTTCCCCTGGATTGCGGTCAGGGTGATATTGCATAGCCAGCTTCCTATAGGCCTTCTTAATCTGTTCATCTGTGGCATTTCTCGGCACCCCGAGAATCTCATAATAGTCTTTGGCCATCGGTGGTTTCCAGGGGTTGTTATCGGTCTAGCTGTTTATCGAAATTGGTCTTCGGAGAAATTCAGGTTGCTGATTGACTTTCGCCTTCCGGCTCTTTCTTCGACGCACGGTCACGAAGCCAGCGGTGAATTTCATCGAGGGCTGGTGGAGCCACGCTGAATACATCGACATCATCAGGGAACTGTACCCTATGCCCTTCTCTGATGAACAGTATAGCTATTTCATCGGCTTTAAGCGTTTCATCTATTCTTTTGCTGATATGTTCGTATCTTTTCCTGGAGGCTTCCATATAAAATTCAGAGACTTTTCTGACCACAGTATCGCTCAAGAGACCCACTAATAGGCATCTCTCCCAGTCCATACATTCTGAGGCCAGTTCTGTGTCCTCAATCACCTCAAGTTCAGCGCCGTTCTGACACTTTTGCCTGGTGATTTGGCAACTTTTCGGGTTAAGTTTCTCCATGATTTTGAGACCATCTTCGCCGCCCAAGCTGATTGATTCGTGATAAACCCGACTAATCTTGCTTAATTTTGCCTCCAGGTTTCCTATATGCTCGACTACCTGTTTCCAGTAAAGGTCAAACTTTTCGATGTACTCAGGCGGAGCATCTTCATACGAATATATTAGTGGGACAAGGAAAAGCCTTCTCCCCTGCTTGAAGCTACCCGCCTCTGGTTTGCTGATTTTACCTAGCTCCTGTGCCATGTTTATTCCCCTTTCTCATAGTTTATCACACGACTATTCCTCTTAAAAACAGGTATACATTTAGAGCCGAGACTGTTTTGTAAAAATTTAGCCTAAACTGGCCAAAATGGGATGTTAGCAAAAGAGGGTGAAATAGTTAGCGCGCCTGGAATAAACACCGTCAAAAGCCCAAATAGTCACAAAGTCCATTTCAAGGTATAATATTGCGACTAATTCTGGCTGTTGGTGCCGATTAAGGCACAAACTCAATGCTTCAAGAATAGGCTTTCTGCTGTCAAAAGGCTGTAAGAAGTAACTGAAGATATTGTATGAGCATGTGGGATTGTGAAAAAAGGGACGTGGTTGAGGCAGCTCGGGAGATGGCTCAAAAGGGGTTGGTCTCAGGTACTGCCGGAAATGTAAGCCTGCGCCTGAAAGACTCCAGCGGACGGAGACTGCTGGCTATTACTCCCAGCGGACGCGATTATGATTCACTCGGTGTTGATGATATAGTAGTAGTTGACTTCGAGGGGCAACGCGTTGAAGGGGAGCTACGAGCCTCCATAGAGACGGTAATGCATATCGAGGTTTATAAAGCTCGGAAAAAGGTAAACGCCGTCATTCATACCCATCCAGTATTTTGCAGCGTCATTGCAGTTGCTGGCATGGAGATACCTGCTATCATTGATGAGCAAGTCACCTATATCGGTGGGGAGATAAAGGTAGCCGATTATGCTCTTCCCGGCAGTCCGGAGCTGGCAAAAAATGCGGTTTCAGCGATGGGACCGAGGAACGCGGTTATACTGGCAAATCACGGCGCTCTCAGTGTGGGCAGGGATATGCGCGAAGCTTTGACTGTATCTGAATTGTTAGAGAGGACGGCGAAAATATACGTAATCGCCCTGGGTTTGGGTAAAGTAAAGCCGCTTCCTGCTGAGGTAGTTGAGCTGGAGAGGGCATTTTTTGCTTCTATCTATGGTGAAAATAAACTATAGGTTGCCAAACAGTTCCCATGCCGCCACTTTTATTTAAAGCAGTCTGCCTAGCCCACGGCCGCTAAACAAAAAGACTTGTTACTTATTTCTAATATGGAGTAGTCCACATTGTTTGGGCAATCTTAATTTGATAAAATGGCCCACGGTGCATTGAACCTCTTAGAAATCGGCATAGAGTTGAAGCACAGGCAAAGATAGTTAGGAAATTGTTTTACCGGCTAGTCCTGGGTGAATCTTGTGCTCAAGATTAACTAAAGTAAGGAGAACACACGTTGAAAAGAAAAGTATATGCCCTCGGCCTATTAACTCTAGTAGCGTTACTAACATTTAGCTTTACCCTCCCATCAACCATCATTGCTCAAGGCACCCGTCCAGAGGGGGCATGGAGCGGTGTCTGGAGTACCAGCTGGACCATTATGGAATACGGTTCCTTCAATACCTATCAGTTCGATATGACCCTCGTCCAATCAGGAAACGTAGTAAACGGCACATCCGATTATTATGGATGGAACCTGAACGGCACCGTATCAGGCAATATGCTGACCGGCACCTGGTCTGCTCCTTCGAAACCGCCAATTTGGGATCCTCAGATGAATACGTATGAGGCATCTCCTCACACCTTTGGTCAGTTTGAGTTCACCATAGACTCTTCAGGCAGAACCTTCAGGGGTATTTTCAAGGGCCAATTTCACTATACTTGGGATGAACGCTTCGTGGTAACTGGGGAAAGGTCCGGCACCGGCCCTGTGCCGCCGACTCCGACACCGCCATATGTTCCACCAACGCCTACTCCTGAACCAACACCTCCACCTGCACCTGCGCCAAGCGTTAAGCAGTTCACAGGAAAATGGGATACTGAATGGGGAGAGATGAGCCTTTCCCAGGTTGGTAATACCCTGACGGGTACTTACGATTACGAAGGCGGTCAGATTCAGGGCACTGTTGACGGCATTACGGCTACCGGCACCTGGAGTGAAGCCCCAACTTACAAGCCTCCGCTTGATGCTGGCGATTTTATCTTCACCTTGTCTGCTGACGGCAAGGTAATCAGCGGGAAGTGGAGATACGGTACCTGTGAGTGGGAGGGGGACATTAACGGAACGAGGGGTGAACAACCAGCACCAACACCAACACCCACGCCCACACCTCCCCCCACACCAGTAACACCTACTAATTGGGCTGGCACCTGGAACTCAAACTGGGGCCAGATGACGCTGACTCAGAGCGGTAACAAGGTGAGCGGCAGCTATACGCATGACAAGGGGATAATATCTGGTACCGTATCTGGTAATACGCTGATTGGTTGGTGGTCCGAGGCACCTTCCTATAATCCGCCCAACGACGCTGGCGCTGTAGAATTGACGCTTTCAGCCGATGGCCAATCGTTTACCGGCCGTTGGAGATATGGCAACTCTGGCAGTTGGTATGAAAAAGGCTGGACAGGCACACGGACGGGTCAACAACCACAGCCACAGCCAACCACCACCTCCTGTGACTGGAGCGGCACCTGGGACTTCGACTGGTCTAAAGCGCTGAAGCTCGTTCAATCAGGAAACAGGGTAACAGGCACATACATCCCAGGGGGCTGGGCATATACGGGAACCATCGACGGCACTGTATCAGGAAACGCGTTTGAGGGAACCTGGATAGAACAAAATAGAACCGGGCGTATGCAGCTTACCATCTCAGCCGACTGTAATTCATTTACCGGGCGTTTCACCCATAGCCTTTCATCTAGTGCTACTTGGTACAACTTGCATGCGCCAGCCTTAAGGGTGACCTCGCCACAACCTGATGTCACAAATCTGGACTGGGGCGGAACCTGGAATACGGATTGGGGCGAGATGCGGCTTTCTCAGAGCGGTGAGCAGGTGACCGGCACATATGAATATAGCGATGGCGAAATAGAGGGTATCGCCTCCAGTAATATATTGACTGGCACCTGGTCTAAATCTCCGTCCTACTCTGAACCAAATGACGCTGGTATTTTCGAATTCACCATGTCAGCTGACAGAGTGTCATTCACCGGAAACTGGAAATACGGTGACTGCGACTGGAACGGTGACTGGGATGGCACCTTAATCGGACCGGACGTAACGCCTCAACCTATACCCGGAGCCAACCAGCCACCTATTGCTCAATTCTCTTTCACACCACAATCGCCAACGACAAGCGATATAGTCATAGCCGCAAGTCAATCATCCGACCCCGACGGTGACCCTCTGTCCTATTCATGGTTCCTCGATGGGACTCCCGCCGTTCAATACAATAATAAGCCTTACTATATCTGGGCAAATCCAACTGCTGGAACCCACACCATCCGTCTTCTGGTGAGCGATGGTAAGAATGCAGCAGTCGCAGTCCAGACGCAGGTCAATGTAAGCCAAGTGCCACAACCACAACCTATTCCACCGGGACCTACACCAGGACCTACACCAGGACAAAACCGGCCTCCCATTGCTTCTTTCTACACAACACCACAATCTCCGACAATAAGTGATACTATCATGGCAATCAGCACTTCCACTGATCCTGATGGTGACACCTTGACGTACTCGTGGTCACGTGATGGAATTCCTGCCAATGAATGCAACAATCTGTCCTATTGTGCCTGGACTAATCCGACCGCCGGGATGCACACCATCGGCCTGCTGGTAAGCGACGGCAAGGGCGGCACAACTCCCTTCCAGACACAGGTCACCGTAAGCCAGGCGCCACAACCCACTCCGGGGCCAACACCAGGCCCTACGCCGGGACCCACCCCTGGAGTTAACAGCCCGCCCAAGGCAGCGTTCGTAATCCAGCCACCACAGCCCGAAGTAGGCGATGACATCAAGGTTATCAGCCAGTCAACCGATGCTGATGGAGATAAGCTTGGGTTAACCTGGTATCTCGATGGGCAGCTTCTGGACGAATATACAGACTTAGCAACTTGGAAATGGAAGAAGCCACAGGCTGGCGGACACGTAATGCGCCTAGAGGTAGATGATGGCAAAGGTGGACAGGATGCTTGCTCAAGGAAAATTAAAGTTCTTGGAGACACCACACCGGACTCGAATGGTTTGCCCAAAATAACGATAACAATTCCGCAGTGCTTTATCGCTACAGCAGCTTATGGTAGCCCCACTGCTGAAGAATTAAACATCTTGCGAGCATTCCGCGACAAGGTGCTGTTGCAGAGCAAGCCCGGCAGGGCTTTTGTCGAACTTTACTATAAGATTAGCCCGCCAGCGGCGGCCTTTATAGCCTCAAATGAGGCAACCAGGACACTGGTGAGAAAACTGCTGCTGGACCCCATCGTCTTTGTGGTTAAACAAACGCAAGGCTTTTGGAACGAGGACGCTGGAACAAAGTAAGCGTTCACATCAATTAGATTTCAAAATAGACCTCTGAGTAGGCTGGACTGCGTGAGACTGCGACATCTAACCTTTATTGAGAAAGGGGTTAAACTCAAGTAAGGATTAGCCTGTAGTTTTTACCTGGCCGTGTCTCTGTGATTTAGACTTGCAGCATTGTCTCCATCATTTAATCAACTTTTCATTTCGATTGAACCAGTAGTCCGACAAAAGCTTGTTTTGTTTGGCTTGGGTGAAAAATAGCCCTTTCGCTACTTGTAGGTCAAACATCTAACAGATTGTGCCTAGGTGGAATAACGATTCTTTAACTTCTGGCAGTTTCTTTTATCTGGGTTGCCAATATGAAAGCTATACACATCAGTATTACTAGAAACGCCAGCGGCCAAATATACCGTTCTGTCGCCCCACGCAGGACTTCCATTATGGGAACAATAGCCACTGCGGCCGCATTTCCTAGAAGCTGCAAATATCCCACAGAAATTCCAGCAAACCTGGCTCCCGTGATTTCGGCAGACATCGTCAGCATTATGGGCAGAGCGGAAATCAGAAAGAAGCCCAGTATTATGCCATTGACCATGTTCAGTGCAAAACCCTTGGCAACCATCAGAAAAATGACGGCTATAGCGCCTATTGAAGGTGCCAGCAGGAGAAAAGGCTTCCTCCGCATGATTTTATCTGAGACCATAGGGATGATGATACAGCCGAGCATGCCGCTGAGAATCAGTATCGCAGCTATGGTACCAGCATCGGTCATTGGAATCTGATGTAGCTCATTCAGTATCTTTTCCAGCCAAGTGGCTAATCCATTGAAGACGCCAATGCCTATCAAGGCGATGAATCCCAGGATTACAAAATCCCTGATTTTCAGAATCCTCTTAATCCCTTCCCAGTTTGAGAGCGCTTCTTCCTCCTCAACTTCCCGTGCGGGCGTCTGGGGTCTTGGCCTTACCAGTGCATAGAATAGAACTGCTCCCACAATCCCCAGGATGCCATAGATTAGAAGCATTGTCTGGAAACCAAGCGTTTCCACCAGGACAGGAGTGGCACCCAGCGCCACCATCATGCCGATAAACAGTGCCAAAGAACCAAGCCCTACCGCAGTAGCCTCCTCTTTCTGGGGGAACCAGGTTATCGCAAGCTTGGTGACGCCGTTTAATACAAAAGGCTGTCCGATGGAAATTCCTATCTGGGAAATAAGAAGGACGGCGTACGAGTCAGGGTTCACCAAACGGAGCATGGCGAATACGGCAGTAAAAAGCGCGCCGATGCCTACACCATATTTGAACCCCTTTTTATCAATGACAATGCCGGCTGGCATGGTGAGCAAAACCTGCACTAAGGGAAAAACCAGCGTCAGCACTCCTACACTCATTGCTGATATGTTCAGACTTGCCTCCAGATAAGTATCAATGGCGGCAAAATTCAGCCAGTACATTTGGGTAAGAGCAGCCACATACATGTAGACAACCAGGATGACCCATCTATACTTGTAGATTTTGTATTCGTCCATTGCTCTGTTCCCCTTTCGTTGAATTTGGATTGTCCGAACTGCTGCTGGCTGGCAGTGCCTAATGCCGCCTATTATAACACTTGAATAGCACGCTTCATATATTATGGCTACAAGCGTCATTTCCAGGTATAATAGTTGGGCGTGTTTATGAATCTTTTGTCTTCCTCGTAGTGCGACCCTCTAGGGTCGCTTTGCTGTGGCGAGGCTATAGCATCACACTACATTGCGGACTTCCGAAGAGGTATAAAGTGGCAAAAACGATTGTAGTAGCGGGAAAGGGGGGGGTGGGCAAGACGGCTATCTCTGCCTTGCTCATAGATTTGCTCTCCAAGAAAGGTATAGTCCTTGCTATTGACGCTGACCCCAGCACCAACCTGAATACTGCCCTGGGTCTGCCTCTTGGTGAGACTGTGGGCAAAGCCCGTGAGGATGTCACTGAAGACATACAAAAGGGGCGTCTTTCGCCTACAGTTTCCAAGCAAGATGTCCTTGATATGAAGATAAGGGAAGCCCTGGTGGAGTCGGATAAGGTTGACCTTTTAGCTATGGGGCGCCCTGAGGGGCCGGGGTGCTATTGCGCTGCTAATCACATGCTGCGCCTCTCTATCGACAGGCTAGCTAAGAACTACGCTTATACGGTTATTGATTCCGAAGCCGGCATGGAGCACATCAGCCGGCAGACAACAAGAGATGTGGACTTCCTCATTACCGTCTCCGACCCAACGATGCGTGGCATCACTGCAGCGGCACGGATGAAGGAGTTGATTAAGGAGATGAGGACTAAGGTGGGGAAAATTAGTGTGGTGGTCAACCGGGTCAAAAATGGCCTGCCACAGGAGATAGGTAAAGCAGTCGATGATTTTGGCCTCGACCTTATAGCTACCATAGCCGAAGACCCAAATCTTGCCGGGTTGGAGATAAAGGGTAAACCAATAATAGAACTCCCAGAAGACTCACCACTCAGACAGGGAGCAAAGGAGATAATCTCTAAGCTAGGGTTATGAGTTGCCTTTGTAAGGAGGCTGTTTAAATGGGACTTAAGGATAGGAAACTGATCAGCTTGCGGGAGATAGAGGGCCCGGTTAGCCCTCATCAGAGGCAGCTTGATGGGGCACTGAAAGAAAAGAAGGAAGCTCTGGCACATGTTGCTGATGTTTCCAAGTTAGCCGATTTCATCGGTGGTAAGATGGAATCTTTGGGCATGGGTGAGGATTGGGCGATAAGCAAGGAGATGTTTCCTGGTGTAGAGGTCTTCTTCATTTTCAACCACGCTGACGAGGAGTTTCCCAGCAGGCTTAAAGTCCTGTTCGGCGGTGACAGGATAAAGCTGATGAAGGGGGAGGATTTGGCTGGTATCACCATTGTCTATGCCAGCCACATGCTGAGGTACGTAAGAGAAAGTAATCCGGGCAAAAAACTCCCCGAAGTTTGTTATAGGGTATAAAAGTGCTCATCGGTCATCGCGAGTCCCGACGCAATCGGGGTGTGGCGCTCTCGGGTCCCCCTTTTCTTGTCATTCTGAGGGAGCGAAGCGACCGAAGAATCTTGGTGGGGCTAAGGGCGCGAGAGTATCACCTCGCGGAGTTTACCCTGAGCTGCGCGAGATTCTTCGCTGCGCTCAGAATGACAGATGCGAAGGGCTCACAATGACAGCTTGAATGGAGTAATGAATGGCCGGCAATGCAAATCTCGACTTTATTTTCCATCCAAAATCGGTGGCTATAGCCGGGGTTTCGACTAACAGGCCTTACGAAGATATAGCGGAAACTTATCTAAGAGCCTTAATCGAGTGCGGCTTCAGCGGCCCGATTTACCCTATAAATCCCAAAGGAGGCGAGATTCGGGGCTTAAAAATCTATCCCAACGTCAAGGACATTCCAGACTCGCTTGACTATGTTATCTGCTGCATTCCAGCACCTTCGGTGCCGCAGTTGATTAAAGATTGCACGACTAAGGGTGTGAAGGCAGTTCAGTTCTTTACCTCTGGCTTCAGCGAAACAGGCACTGAGGAAGGCAAAAGGCTGGAGGCGGAGATTTGTGACCTGGCTCGGCAGAGTGGCACAAGGCTCATCGGCCCGAATTGTATGGGAGTGTATTCTCCTAAAGTCGGGTTGTCTTTCGCCCCCGATTATCCCAGAGAAAGCGGGGCGGTAGGGTTCATCTGCCAGAGCGGTAGCAACGCCATCTATTTCACCCGCTATGCGGCTCAGCGCGGCGTTCGTTTCAGCAAGGTGGTTTCTTTTGGCAATGCCGCTGATGTCAATGAAAACGAGTTGCTGGAGTATCTTACTGCTGACCCTGAGACTGAAATCATAGCTGCCTATATTGAGGGATTGAAGGATGGAAGGCATTTTAGTAAGGTTTTGAAGAAGGCGTCAGCGGCTAAGCCGGTTATAGTGCTCAAAGGCGGCAGTACTGAGGCTGGAGCCAGGGCGGTGGCTTCTCACATCGGCGCTTTGGCTGGCTCATCTAACATATGGGATGGACTTTTAAGGCAGACAGGAGTCATTCCTGTGGCTAATTTAGAGGAGCTAGCTGATATTCTGGTTACTTTCCTGTATTTACCCGTTCCTAAAGGGCGGAGACTTGGCGCTATAGATGTCGGCGGTGGGGCTGCAGTCGTGGCTACAGATGTATATGCTTCCGCCGGGCTCAATTTGCCGCCACTACCCCAGGAATTGCGGAAGAGGCTCAGGGGTTTCCTCAACACCGATGCCGGCACAGGTCTTAGCAACCCTGTTGACCTTGCCGCTCAGTTCTATACACCGGCAGTCTATTCTGTAGCGAAGGCCATGGCTGATTATGACGGTGTTGATATGCTTATTTTTCATTTACCTCTAGGCATTAACCCGCCATTTCCTTCTTTCCCCAAGGAGTTTGCTATTGCCATACTGAATAATGCCGTTAGGGCTTATAGTGATAATGGCAAGCCGATGGCAGTGGTCATTGACCAGTTTACCACTAGCGAAAGCTGGGAAACAGCCATTGCTTGTCAACAGAAGTGTCAGCAGGCAGCCATTCCCGTTTATTTCTCAGCGCATAGCGCTGCCAGAGCTCTCGACCGATTTCTGCGGTATCATGAAAGAAAGAGAGGTTGATAAGACGATGTCACAACAGGATTTAGCCACTTTGTTTTCGCCCATTGATATCAAAGGTCTGGAAATCAAGAACCGGATAATCATGGCACCGATGGCATTAAGTCTCGGATTTCGCAGTCAAAGAGCCAGGGCTTTTTATCTCGAGCGTGCTCGGGGAGGTGTGGGAGCTATCATCCTGCCGGGTACTGCAGTGGATATTTTAGCTTCTGACGAAGCTTGGGGGAAAAGCGAAGCTCTGGCTTCATTTTTACAGGGGCTGTCGTCCCTTGTTGCTGATATTCATGATGCCGGAGCCAAGGTGGGCATTCAATTATGGCACGGCTTTCATTTCCCCGCAGGACTCACCGGTACCCAGGGCGAGTTAACCGCTCCTTCACCTGTGGGAGAGGCACGAGAGCTTACTACGGCTGAAATTAAGAACATAATCGGCAAGTTCGCTGCTGCCGCGGCAAAGGCCAAAGAGGCAGGATTGGACTTCGTGGACATTCACGGCGCACATGGTTATTTGTTGCATCGGTTTTTCTCACCTCTAGATAATCAGCGGAGTGATAAGTATGGAGGCAGCGTTCGGAAAAGGATGACCTTTGCTCTGGACTGTGTTAAGGCAGTCAGACAGGCTGTAGGCAGAGATTACCCATTGTTCTGGAGGTTGTCTGCTGAGGAGGGTGTAGTTGGAGGTATAACTCTGGCACAGAGCATAAAACTGGCTTTGACCCTGAAAGAAGCTGGCGTTGATGTCATCGATGTGTCTTATGGGCGCGCTTTGAGGCAGGTTATGCCATCAAAAAAGCGACCTATGGGAACTTATGTCCCTCAAGCTGAGGCCATAAAGAGGGAAGTGAATATTCCGATTATAGCAGTGGGACGGATTAACTCGCCGCAACTGGCAAGCGCCATTATCTCCCAGAATAAAGCTGATTTAGTGGCTATAGGACGTCAACTTATCGCTGACCCTGAGTGGCCGAGAAAGGCGCATGAAGGCAGGTACGACGACATAATGTATTGCGACTCATGCAACAAAAATTGTGTCAGGTCTATTCCTGAGGTCAAGAAAGCCACAGCCTCTGAGGACTTGTCATTGTGTAATCTTAATGAGCGCGCCGGCAAAGAGTGGATGGTGTAATACTTTCACTAATGTAGCCGCGAGGCTTCAGCCTTGCCATCATGACTCACCCGTCATTGTGAGCCCTTCGCCTCCTGTCATCCTGAGCCTGATTTATCTCGACTTATCGGGATTTATCGGGAGAAAGATCTCATATGGCTCAGGATAAACTCCACGTGACAATCCTCAACAAAGTAAAAGATTAGAGGTCAAAACTTAAAATGACAGATTAAATGTAAAAATTTTACTCTCCACCACAAGTGAACAAGCGTGAATGCTCGCCAATACTTTTAATTTTTGACTTTTAAATTTGCATGATATTGCTACGCCACTCTTGCTCCTCGCGATGACAAAATAATCGATGTCACTGTTGCTATCCGATTCTGCCGAATTCTTTTTCCAGTTGGCGTGAGCTTAGGTGAATCATGGTTGGTCTGCCATGGGGGCAGGTGCGGGGTTGTTTGGTCTGTTCCAGTTGTTTTATAAGTTCCCTCATTTCCTCAGCTGTTAGTGAGTCTCCGGCTTTGACCGCACTGTGGCAGGCCAGTGATTGAGCTATTTTTTCATCTTGCTTAGATGGTTCTTCTTCGGCGGCTATAGAATCCAGCAATGTCCTCACTGCTTCGGCCAGGTTTCCTTTCTTCACTATCGCCGGCACAGCTCTTAGCAGGTAGCTCCTGACACCGAAAGGCTCGAGGCTGAAGCCGAACTCGCTGAGAAGCTCGCCCCTCATTTTCAATGTTTCTTTTTGCTTGGGACTCAATTCTATGTTCACTGGCTCTAGAAGTCCTTGAATCTCTATCTTCTGCTGGGAACGCTGGGCCAGAATTTTCTCGAACAGTACACGCTCGTGGGCGGCATGCTGGTCGATAAGATAAAGCCCCTCAGGCCCCTCGGCCATGATGTAGTTGCTGGCTAATTGTCCCACCACCCTGAGTATAGGCAGTGTGGGTGTTTCAGTTCCTTTCACTGTCCACAAGCTTGGTGGTGAGGTAAATGATGGGGTGACGGTCTTGATTTTGGGCGGTGGTACTTTGACCACCACCTTTTCTATTGACTTTTGTACCGCTGTATAGACAATCTGGCTGTTGCGGAACTTCACCTCTGTTTTCGTGGGATGGACGTTGACATCAATCTCTTGTGGTGGCAGGGAGATATTTAAGACCACAATAGGATGCCTGCCGGCCATGAGCAGGCCGTGATAGGCATCTTCGGAGGCTCGAGCCAGCAGGCCGCTGCGTACCCAGCGGCGGTTGACGAAGAAGCTAAGATAGCCGCGGCTGGAACGGCTTAAAGAGAATGGGCTTGTCAGGCCAGCCATACCTGGGGTCTGGCCAGTTTTATCTATCTCAAGCATCTGTTGAGCTACTTCAAGGCCGTAGACCTCAGCGACAACATCTCGAAGGCTGCTATTGCCCGGCGTACGCAAAGTTAACCGCCCATCGAGTACAAGGCTGAATTTTACCTCGGGGAAAGCCAGCGCGTACTGGCTCAAAAGGTTGGCGATATGACTGCTTTCAGTGGTTGCCGACTTCAGGAATTTCAGTCGTGCCGGGAAGTTGCGGAAAAGGTGGTGCACGGTTACGGTGGTGCCCTGAGGTCGGCTGCGTTTTTCTCTTTTTGTTGGAGCGCTGTTTTGCAGGTAAAGGTAGGTACCGGCGGCATCACCGTCAGCTTTAGTCAAAATTTCCACCTCAGCCACGGCAGCGATGCTGGGCAGAGCTTCGCCGCGAAAGCCGAGCGTTGAGATGCTTTCCAAATCAGCTATAGTGTCAATCTTGCTGGTGGCATAGCGGTGAAAGGAGAGTTCCACATCACTTGCTGGTATGCCGCTGCCGTTATCGGTGACCCGGATGAGGCTGATGCCGCCGCCTTGCGCCTCGACTGCTATCTGCGTGGCGCCGGCATCCAGTGCATTCTCCACCAGCTCTTTCACCACCGAAGCCGGCCTCTCCACCACCTCCCCAGCAGCAATCTTCGAAATAACTTCCCGAGCTAAAACCTTAATGGGCATCAGTATTTTGCGAAGTGAAAGCACCATGATAAAGTCAGAAGACCAATAGTTTTCCAGGCAATTTTATGACCCTTTCCATGCTCACTTTTCGTATGGCATCTTTCACTTCGCTGAAGAATTCCCAGACTACCTGAGGTTCAATAGGGCTACTTCGTCTTCCCCGCAAAACATATATCTGGTCTACCGGACTTTGCGACGGTAGTTGGTTTATGTCGATCTCGTTTCTTTCTGCGATAACAAAGACTTTAATTCTAGGGGAGCCACCCTTAAGTTTTTGCGCAGTAAACTGAGCTTCACTAAACATAGTATTGTCTATGTAGGTCTTACATTCAACACCAACAATCGGGATTTTTATCTCGTAACTCCTGTTTGCAAATTCAGCTTCCACAACCTTGCCGATGCAAAAGTCAATGTCCTTGGTTCTAATTCTTACTTTACCATCCTTATCGATATCAAGACCTGCGTAGACTCCTTTCTTAAAGAACGTTAAACCTAATGAGCGTACCTGGGGTAGGTCTTTGAAAAGGTAAGCACAGAACTCTTCTAAGATTGTTGGCCTGAATTTAGACTGGAAGCTGATCCAATTCCCTTGATTGAAAATATCAGCTTGCTGAAAATACTTTTCTAGCAGTTCTACCTTATCAAAGACAGCTTCCTGTGTTATATCTTTTATGTTCAGGTGTTTCTTTTTATACGGAATGTAGAATTGCTTCTTGAAGCTTTTAAAGTCGCCTCCCCTATTCTTATAGTTGCTTCTTATTTTCGCTTCTAGGTTGTCTTCATGAACAAAGAAGTCCAAACCCGTCTCCACTAAAGTAGTACAGGTTGTTTTTCGTATTCAGTGATTCTTTCTCGTGCCTTTTGGCAATATTTCTCCGATATGTCGATGCCGATATATTTTCTTTTTAATTCACATGCCACCAATGTGGTCGTTCCTGCACCGTTGAAAGGGTCTAACACTACGTCGCCAACATAGCTGAATAGTTTGATTAGACGATGGGGTATTTCTTCGGGGAACATAGCTGGATGTCCGAACTCTTTCATTTTCGACTCAGGGGCAATATCCCATCGGGCATAGACCCATTCTTTAAATTCTTCGCCGCTAATGTCTATATCCTCGCCTCTCCCAAATTTCTTGTAGTCACCTTTACAGAAAACCTCGATGAATTCCCATGTGTATTTCAGGTAGGGCATGCTGGGGCTTTTCCAACTGCCCCAAGCTGTGTATTTGCAATTCCAGTTGTGTTTTTCCCATATTATCTCGGCTTTGAATAAGAGACCCAAATTTCGTAGCATCTGTGAGATAATGTGGTGCGTAGGGACATAATCGGAAAACAAGGGCTGGACGTTAACACAGATTCTCCCACCATATTTTAGGACTCGGCAGCACTCGATAAAAACATCGCGTAGATTCTGGAAGTATTCCTCCCAGTTTTTGACATCGGTGTGCGTGTCATATTCGTCTAGGCCAAAGTTATACGGAGGAGAAGTAACAATTAAGTCTACAAATTCGTCCGGTATTTGTTTCATAACTTCGATACAATCACCACAGTAAATCTTATTAATCTCAAAGTTCGATATATTTGCTTTTTCATTTACTACTGCCTGTAGAACATTCGAGGCTGAAAGTCTTTGAAGTTTCTTCGCTTTTTTAGCCGTTACTTTAATTTCTCGCAGTTTCTCTCCACATCTTAGGCAGAAGGTAACTTCGACTGGGTTTTGCACTCCACATCTTAGGCAACTCCTTGATGGTTTCATAACAGCCTCCTCCTTCTCCCCCGTTTGGGCTGATAAATACTGGCAAACATCTGCAGCCTATTTTGCTCGATAAGCCAAGTGTTGTGGATTTTGGTTGCCGGAATATCCCCCTGGCGGCAAAGGCGCTTTACTGTTTCGGGATGAATTCCTAATTTCTTGCCAGCTTCAATCACTGTGAAGTAATTGTCTAGCATATTAGCGCCTCAAAATGATAATGCTTTGTTAAAACATTATAAATAAAATGCAATCAAAAATCAAATTTTGCGGACCAGATTTTACTGTGTATTTTGTCAATTGTATTGTGCCCAAAAATTTGAAGATTTCTCCACCAGCTCCTTCACCACCGAAGCCGGCCTTTCTACCACCTCGCCAGCGGCAATTTTAGAGATAACTTCCCGAGCTAAAACCTTTATAGGCACGTTGGTTTATTTTACTCGCTTGGGGAGGTTGAGACAAAGGAAGCGATGATTAGGATTTCGGAAACTCTTACTTTTTTCTTTTTTTCGCTGTGGCCTCGTTATTTTTAGTGCCACTTACGAATTGCACAAGCTTTTCCCAATCTATGTTGCCATTGGAAAAGCAGAAATTTTCAACAAATTCGTGGGTAAATCTGTTTATAGCAGCATCCCAAGCAGGAGCATACTTCCGTCTGTGCTTAGCTGGTTCGTCTCTCATTAATCTTACTAACTTTAGGTAGAAATCAGGGTCACCGGTAATTTCAGTCCAGAAATCCTGTCCTGATCGACGTCTGTAAACAATATCTTTAGTGGGCTCTGACCTAGCTCGCCCATAACCGGCTCCTAACATGGGGTCAAACTGCTTGTGGAGCTTGTAAAGGCGACTTCGTAAAGCTAGGAATTCTTGAGTCTGTCGTTTTTTCTGACTGGCGTTATAGATATTAGGTCCCG
>VGNY01000024.1 GCA_016865895.1 Chloroflexota bacterium
TAATGGTCAAGGGCACGGGGATGCTGGCAGCAGGCGGACCTCCCGTGGTGCTTACCGCCACCGGTGAAAAGATAAGCAAAGAGGAATTGGGAGGAGTTGAAGTTCATTGTGTGATTTCCGGCGTCGCTGACAATCCCGCTGAAGATGATAAAGATGCCTTGCTCGTGGCGAAACGCTATCTTTCATACCTCCCAAGCAACGCCTGGGAATACCCTCCTTCACTTATCCCAGATGATGACCCAGAAAGAAAAGATGATGAGCTGGTGGAGATTCTACCAATTAACCCCCGTCAGCCTTACAATATGAAACGTATCATCAATTGTGTCGTGGATAAAGATAGCTTCTTCGAAATCAAACCGCTTTTCGCACCGATGATGATAACAGGGCTGGCTCGAATGAATGGACATCCCGTGGGCATTATAGCCAACCAGCCGATGGTTTATGCTGGTGCCATTACAGCCAAAGCAGGTCAGAAGGAGCGCCACTTCATAGACCTGTGCGCCGCTTACCATATCCCTCTCATCTTTCTAGTTGATGTCCCCGGCGTGATGACAGGGCCTGACTCAGAGCGGGAGGGAGCTCTGCGGTATGGTTTGGCTGTTGCTTATTCATTAGCATGGGCGGACGTCCCCAAATTCACAGTGGTCATACGCAAGGCATTTGGCTTCGGAGGATGTGCCATGTGTGGATATGGAGCCGGGCAAACGCTGACCCTCGCCTGGCCAACAGCCGATTTCGGTTCTCTTCCCTCGAGTGGTGGCGTGTTGGCAGCTTATGGTGCTGAATTGGCAAAATCGGCAGACCCAGAAGCCCTCCAAAAACAACTAGAGGAAGCCTACAAGAAATACTGCGGTCCCTATCCGGCTGCAGGCATCTTCAATGTGGATGACATTATAGACCCTCGTGAGACTAGACCTAGAATCATCCGTGCTTTGGACCTGGCTCTGGGACGACGCTCTACCCCGCCATCACCGGTGATGAGACATGGCGTGATGCCCTGAGAAACCTCTTGCTCAGGAATAATTTAGCAACTAAATCAACCTAGATATTTTTCTCAGCTAGGTTGCCAGCCCAGGGCAGCTTAAATTTCTCCCCCTGATAAGCCTTAACCATACAAATTATCCACACCACAAGACAAAGTATCCAGAAAGCTGTGCCAACGAGCCAACCGAAAATTGGTATCCAAGCTATCCAGCCGATAATAATACTGGCGAGAGTAAGGATACCAAAGGCAATCATTGACTGAAGGGCATGGAAGCGGATGAACTTGTTGTCTTTCTCAAGCAGGAAAAAGACAAGGCCACTTATCCACCAGGCAACATAACACAACAGTCCAGCAACATTCTCATCCAGCCCAGTTGAAGTCTTTGCCATTGCAATATACCTCCTTCTATAAGTCTGACCACTTTTAGAGTACCGCTACAGTTAGGCCTGTGTCAATAGTATCCTCATATAAACTAAACTTTCATGTTGTCAGCCTTCGCCTCATCGTTACCAGCGATATAAAGAAAAACAGGACGGTTAAAGCAACGATAAGCGCAAGTGCCCAGAGGAGATTGAATTGAAACTCCCCGTTGACGACCGCTCTGGCAAGATAAACCACGGGTGTCAACGGCGCTATCCAGCTCAATTTCTGCACTACATCAGGAAAAGATGACAATGGAAAAAACACACCGCTAAAGAAGAACACCGGGGTTATGAAAAGACTGAAATAATAGTTGAAGCTGTAAATAGACGGAACAATCGATGTAAAGAACAAAGCAATTGAAGCAAACAGCATGCCTTCTAAAAAACAAACAATAGGTAGCAGCAGCGCCCACGGCGAATGCACCAGTTGAAAGGCAGCAGCGACAGTTAACATGACGCATCCAGTCAAGACTGAACGCGTAGCTCCCCAAAATATTTCACCTGCAGCAACATCTTCAACATTTAGTGGCGTGGCAATGATAGCATCAAACGTCTTCTGGTACTCCATACGGATAAAGCTGCCATAGGTACATTCGAAGCTAGCGCTAAACATGGCATAACCCACTATGATACCTGGAGTAATGAATTCAATGTATCGCTGACCGTCAACCAAGCCCACATATGCGCCAAGACCTAATCCCATAGCTAACAAAATGATAATAGGCTCAGCTATAAAGCCAGGTGCCTCCGAATGCCATAGCCTGAAAAAGACATCACGATTACGCTGCCAAACTCTGATAAAACGCCACGAGAAAAGCCTCATTCAGCCAAAGACCTCCCAGTGAGCCTGAAGAAGACATCTTCTAAAGTAGCTGACCTCCGCCTCAATTTTTCTGGCGAATCTACCAATCCGTTTAAAGATTCTCCACTCTCGAGATGGAAGATGTGAACCTTGTCCCCTACTATCTCAAAGTCAAGTCCACGATTCTCTAGTTCATTAACAATCTTGCCTTTCTCCTCTGAGTTTAATTCAATCTCCCATATCTTGTTGCCTACATACCTAGAAATGAGGTCAGCAGCGGTACCAAGGCTCATAATTTTACCTTGATGCATTACTGCCACCCGGTCACAAAGGGTAGTCGCCTCTTCCATATTCTGGGTGCACAAAAGCCGGGTAACACCCTGTGACTTCAGTTCAACCAGTTTGTGCCAGACCAAGTATTTCGCCTGCGGGTCAAGACCTATCGTAGGCTCATCAAGAACCAAAATCCTGGGCAAGTTTATAAGGCCTCTGGCGACTAAAAGGCGCCGCCTCATTCCTCCTGAAAGCTCTCTAATCCGGCTATTACATCTATCTTCAAGCTGAAAAAGCCTTAACACTTCCATGCTGCGTCTGTGTGCTTCCCTCTTGGGAATATCAAAGTACCGGGCAAAGGTCATCAAGTTTTGAAACACCGTTAAATCAGGGTCGAGGTTATCCAATTGCGGTACTACGCCCAAGACAGCTTTCACCTGCTGAGAGTGAGACCTCAAATCACCATCCAACATCCATATGTCACCACTGGTAAGAGGTGATACAGCAGTTATCATCCTGATGAGAGAGGTCTTACCTGCCCCATTTGGCCCTAGTAGCCCAAAACACTCCCCCTCCTCTATCTCCAAATTCACATCATCTACTGCCACCAGGTCACCGAACTTTTTGGTTAAATTCCTTGTCTTTATGATAGTCACCAAAAATCCTTTTTCGCCAGCAGTCATGATTCTAGACATTCTATCAGCTTAATGATACGCCGACAATACGAATTACACTGCTAATCCCTTCACTTCTTGTCACTCTGAGGGAGCCTTTCGTCTAATGTCATTCTGAAGAAGCGAAGCAACTGAAGAATCTCAACTCAGGGTAAACTCCGCGACCAAAAAATCTCATTATAGGCAAACACCAGTAAAAGAGAAAACAAAGACAATCCCAAAAAGAATCTAAAGGCAAACCAGCGAGAATAGGTGCTAGTCCTCAGCACAAAACGCCAGAGCCAGACACCCAGGACCTGTAGCAAAGCCTATTATGGGGCTGAACTCAGTGACTCGCAGTTCGATGCAGTTAAATTCAGCTTCCACCCGCTGACGCAAGTTCTCCGCCTGCTGTGGTGCATTTGCGTGCTGAACTATAACGCGAACTGGATTCTCTGCTACATCAGCGTGCATCAATGAGAGCATACGGTCAACCCCTGATTTCTCGGTGCGAACCAAACCCACGAGCTTTATCTTGCCCTGGCTGATGGTAAAAACTGGTTTGATGCTGAGGGCTGAAGCTGCTGAAGGCAAGGGGGAAGGGACACGACCTGTGCGTGCCAAATATCGAGAGGCGACTATAAGTCCGTATAGTCGGACTTTATCTTTCAGATTCGCTATCAGTTGTGTTATTTCCTCCAGAGCGGCCCCCGAGGACGCTGCTTCTGCCGCAGCCATATCAATCAGAGCCTGACCACCGGCTGCGGTACCAGTATCAAGGACACGAATAATCGCATCACTCGCCATTTGCTTTGCAGCAGAGCATGCAGAATCATACATCATGCTGATCTTCGATGGTACAGTGAGACAGAGAATAGCATTATGTTCCTTCAACACTTCCTGGTATGCCTTGAGATAATCCCCTGGAGAAGGAGCACTTGTTCGGAACGGGTACTCATAGGCGAGCTGCTCGTAGACCTCGGTTGCCGAAATGTCAACCCCATCCAGATAACTGTGCCCGTTGAGCATAAATGGCACAGGGACAACCTTTATTCCGTATCTTCGAACCCTGTCATGAGGCAAGCAGGAAATACTCGAGGTTACGATCACGACCTTCAAATATATTATACCTCGTATCCCGATGTATCTTTATCTTATCATGCGTAAATCTCAATGTCAATCGGCTGCACTCAACGATACGAGTGGCTACACCTGCTGTTTTTATCATCACGAGGAGCACTAGCGACAAAGCAATCTGAGAGATTGCTTCGCCTTGAGCACGCAATGACACTGAAGGATATTATCCGCTACTTGCTCGGTTTCAAGATGAGCTTGTCAACAGCAGCATTCTCCACCTGCTCCTGCGTCCAAAGCATCGGCTTATACTTTATGTTACGCCAGAGGTCAACCATATCAGCATAGTGGTTGCTATAAGGATGACCGCTCTGTCCAGTAGTATGTATGGTAACACTTTTCGAGAAATCCCCCAGGTCAACAATCATACGCATAGAGGGCACCCACTGCACAGCAAAGCTACCAGCGTTAGTATACCAGACCGTATTATTCACGGTATCTGTGCTGCCGCTGGTTGGAAACGGGCCACGATTGACCATATTCTCAATTAGACCGATGCCACTCTGTCCCAACGGGTTACTGACAAAGGTGGACGTATGAAGGTTACCCCACTTCCACTTATCGCGGTTTTTGCCCAGCGCTGCTATAGTGTTCGCATAAGCCTCACTGAAACAACGAGCCATAATATCATCGCGAGTTTCAATGACACCATTAGTAGTAGCATCGTCCCACCAAGCATTATTGGGCTTTTCCAACAGTAGAAATGCCGCCCACATCTCCCTGTCTTCACCACGAACTGCCACATCTTCAGGCAACTGGTCACAGAACAAGTTATTCACCAAACTTATCCAGAATTCAGTATACAGCGCCGCTTGCGGACTGTCCATGCCACACTGGTAATCCCACTCAAGCAGCCAATCCCGGATTTCTGTCAAATCAGCATTATCGAACTTTAAGCTAGCCAGATATGGCATCATCTCTTCAGCGCTGAGCAGCTTGTTATCACCCTGAATAGCCTGGAAGGTAGCGATAGTATGTGGCGACTTCTCCTTCAACATCTCACTAATACGCTGAGCCCTATAGCCATAGTTCCATTCCCTGCTGATTATATAATTTAACCCCTCACCCAACCTCTCTGCCAACTGGTCATAGTATTCCATCAGAACCACCGCCTGATTTGCGGTGACGATATAGCCACGTTCCGGATTAAAGATGCAAGGCAAATCATCAAAAGGGATAAAACCCTTCCACTCAAACTCATCTGTCCACCCTGGAGCAGGTATTAGCCCGCTATGGTTTTTAGCGCGAACAGGAATACGCCCCGGTGTCTGATAGCCAATGTTACCCTTCACATCGGCATACACAAAGTTCTGCGAAGGGACATCCCAGTATTGTAGAGCATTACGAAATTCGTCCCAATTCGTTGCCTTATTAAGCTTGGTAACTGACTGCATCAATGTGCTCGGCTCCAGAGCTGTCCAACACAATGCCAGTGGGTCCTTATTATTGAAGCCTAAGATTTCACCGGTTTCTTTGTCTCTCTTGTTATCATTGATAATTGGACCGAGATGTGTTTCGCGAATTTGGATAGTAACAGGTTCTTTACCATCCCCGAAGTAGATGACCTCCTTATATACTGTCATATCTCGCAATTGACCATTCCACTCATACTGGAGCGGATTGTTTGGGTTGACACGGATACGATACAAATCGAATACATCAGGACCGACGTTAGTCACCCCCCAGGCAATAAAATTGTTGTGACCGATTATTATTCCCGGCGTAACTGCGAATGTATAGCCCACAATATCCAAAGGAGATTCTCCACTGGTAGGATGGTAATGCAAGCCGATTTCATACCAGATAGATGGCATCTGAATGCCTAGGTGTGGGTCATTAGCCAGCAACGGCATACCGCTTTTCGTCATCTTGCCGCTGACCACCCAGTTATTGCTACCGATGCCTCGACTCGGCTCAAACACCAAATTCATTGAAAATAGTGAGTTCTCAGTAAGTAGTGCATCCACATTAATAGATTCATTTATGTCTTTAACTTGGATACTTTCCGTTGTGCTTGCAATAGGTAAGTCCTCAGGTTGAACGATAGTAGGTCTTTTACCGAATGGCCATGGGGGCGTCAGCCATTGGTCGGTCATCTCCTGGCCGATAAGTTCGTAAAGTGTGGCACGGTCCTCCTCACTATTGGTATTAGGACCCAAGTCCCATGCCATCATCTTAGCAAATACCAGCGTGTCAACAGGCGTCCACGGCTCGATTTTTATATCGATGCCTGTCAACTTGAATATGCTGTATTCCAGGGCTAACTTGCTGGGCTCACGGTTCAAAATATAAGCGTTGACACCATCAGCAAAGGCCTGCAATCGGCTAAGAGACTCCTCATCACATATCTTTACCTCCTTCTCAGCCACACGTTTCCAGCCAAGAGTACGGATAAAGATATCAGTGCCAAGCAGAGCATCCTTTTTGCCCACTAATTCCTCGATTCTGCCGTTACCAATATGACGCCAGAACTCCATCTGCCACCAGCGGTCTTGAGCTTGTGTATATCCTTGAGCGAAGAACAGGTCATGCATGTTCTTGGCATAAATGTGTGGCACACCTAACTCATCACGCAAAATCTCCACCGTATCTTGCAATCCAGCCACCTGCAGTTCTCCATTGTGTTGGGGGAGCGGCGACCTAGTCATGTTGTAGAACCAGCCATAACCGAGCACAACAGGAAATATCAGGACAACCACGATAATCGGCACTACAATCTTAATTATTCTCTTAGAACGGCTCTTTTTCATTATCAACCTCCTCGTTAAGAGCAATTACTGCGTGCCAAAATATGGCCTAGCTTTTGTCGCTCATTGTAGTCCATTAGTTTCCCCGTTACAATACCCCTACACTAAAAATTTCATTTTCGAAATATTCCACCATATTGAGAAAGTCCCCTCACTCTAACTCTTTCCCACCAACGGAGAGGAAAAACAAATACTATCAGACACCCTTTGACAAAGCCATTATCCGAGGTTAAAATGAACACGATTTCAGCGGGAGTAACTCAGTGGTAGAGTTCCTGCCTTCCAAGCAGGCTGTCGCGGGTTCGAGTCCCGTCTCCCGCTCTCCAAAGCTAGGCGACAACCTGCCTAGTCCAAGGAGACAAAGGTAGAACAAAGCTGGCAGCAACAACATGACTAGGCAAAAAATGAAATCGGAATATTAGACTCGGGTAGAGGCCTTGATTGTAACATCATTGGACGCAGCCCAGTCTGGCAGTGAAAATCAAAACATGGGTTCACTATTGACCAATGTCGTTTCTAAATCCTAGAGCGGAGTTTGTTGCTGATTTAACCATTAGTATCACAGCCACAGATATGATGGTGAGTCCACAAAAGGCCAGCCATATCAACTGGTAGCTCCCTCTAGTATCAAAAGTGAATCCAGCAAGGATAGGTCCAATAATACCACCGATTGATGAAATACCCATTATTGTCCCGAGGGTCTTTCCGAAAGAACTCCGGCCAAAATATTCACTCATCATAGCCCCCCTTAAGGTCACACCACCTCCATGCGCTAATGGGAAGCATATGAGGAAAAGGAACATGAACAGCCATACGGATGAATATGACAAAGCTAGCATTCCTAATCCGGTGAGACCATATGTGACAGCCATAAGATACCTTTTGTCAAAGGTATCTCCGAGCCAACCAAACCCAAATCTCCCGATAAGGCTGACTAAGGGAATAGCTGCCGCTACAAGAGCAGCGTTCGCTCGTGATATGCCGATACTAGTAAGATATGGCATGATATGGACTACAACCGCAGTAAGAATTATCCAACGTATCGCCTCTGCAAGGCTTATAAACCACAAGGTTCTTCCTTTAATGATCTCCACAAAGCTAATTTCAACTACTTCTGGCTCGATTTGCGAGCTCAGAGTTGCTGCAGACATTGTGCCTCCATCGGGGAGATAACCATATTTCTCCGGCTTATCACGAATGACAAACGCTAATGGAATTCCAATAGCCCACATTATTACTGCAAGGATAACAAGGGCACTTCGCCACCCACAAGCATCAATAAGCCAGGGAACAAGTGGTATTATCAATCCACCAGCACCGAAACCGCAGGCTACAATACCAAGCGCTTTGCCAATATTTCTCCTGAACCAGTTAGCAACCGCTGTGAACAACACCACGCTGGCACAACCACCTGCCCCCAAGGAAAGAAAGTAGAAAACCAGCATATAGCATAATAAGTGATTGGGTTTGGCTGATGAGGATGAGCCCAAAGCCAACCGTAATAACTCCGAATATCACTAATCTTCTCGAGCCAAAACGGTCAACAAGAAAACCTATGAGAGGTGCCAAAATTCCCATCTCTAATCCACGCAGGGCAACACCGATTGAGACCGCCGTGTAGCTCCAGTCAAATTCCTCTACTATTGGCTCAAAGAAAGCGGTAAAGCCAAAAAATATGGCGCCACCGATATAAAAGGCGATGAAAAAACTGGCAACTACTATCCACCACCCATAAAAAATCCCTTTCACGCTAAATCCTTTCAAATCGAGTTGATTTAACCACGCGTATAGGCTAGCAAATTCTCTGATTTTACCACTTTTCGGTACAAGCACCAACGTAGAGTAGTTCCCAACATGTAGCAGTGAGGCTATAGCCTCACTCAAAGCCATCATCACAATTCGATTTTAAATGGTCGCAAATATCATCTTTGTTCTTCCTCTCTCGAAGAAAGAGGTGAAGATGAGAGTGCAAATTGGCAACTGATGATTAATGTGGAGAGATTGCGGGTATAAACAACATGCAGTCTGGACTATTAGTTGCCGAGTTTTTGTCTCAATTTCGGCTTCTCTATCTTGCCAGTAGGATTTCTTGGCACCTTGTCAAATATAATACGCCTGGGTCTATAGTGTTTGGCTAAATTCTGCTCACAGAATGCATTTATTTCATCTTCGGTCAAGTTTTCACCCGGTTTAGTGTCAATTATGGCAACAGCTATCTCACCAAGTCTTTCATCTGGAATTCCAATCACCGCTACATCATAAACTTTAGGATGAGTGTGAAGAATCTCCTCCACCTCGGCTGGATAAATGTTCTCACCGCCAGTGATGATTACGTCCTTCTTTCTGTCAACCAAGTAGATAAAACCTTCCTCATCCATCTTTGCCATATCACCTGTGTATAGCCATCCATCTTTTACTGTTTCTGCTGTTTTCTTGGGGTTCTTATAGTATTCTTTCAAGACACCACAACCTTTGACGATTAACTCACCAACTTGCCCTTGGGCTACATTTTCACCTTTGTCGCTGACAATGCGTGCTTCCCAGTTAAAACCAGCCTTTCCTATAGCTCCCACCTTTCTCTCATTTTCTATACCTAGATGGACACAACCTGGGCCTGTAGCTTCACTCAAGCCATAATTGGTGTCATACTGCATACCGGGGAAGTATTTTTTCCAACGCTGCACCAAACTAGGAGGCACCGGCTGAGCACCGATATGCATAAGCCGCCAGCAATCCAGGTCATAGTCCTCTTTCCACAATTCCCCCCTGTCCATCGCCATCAGAATATCATGGACCCAGGGTACCAATAACCACACTATTGTCCCTCTTTCCCTATCAACTGTTTCAAATATATTTCGAGGATTAATCTCAGTCAGAATAGTAGCTTTAGCACCCACAATTAGATTGCCAAACCAGTGCATTTTTGCTCCAGTATGATATAGTGGTGGAAGGAGAATAAAGTTGTCTTCACGCGTTTGGTAGTGATGAGCTTTTTCGGTAACGGCAGCGCATACCATGTTTTTGTGCGTTAGCAGTATCGGCTTCGGTGCTCCCGTTGTACCCGAGGTGAAATACAGACCACATGCATCCTCCTCACTCAGCCCCACATTTACAGAATTAGACGAAGAGCTTGCTATTAAATCCTCGAGGCTATCCGTATTTTCAGCTTGAGTTTGCCCAGCCAGTACATAATGTTCTATCGTGGGTAATTCTGAACGGACAGATTCCACTCTTTCTATAAACTCTTCCCCCAAAATCATCGCCTTCGCTTCAGCTATGTCAGCACAATATTTGAAGTCTCTGCCAGTGAATCTGAAGTTGAGGGGAACCGCCCATGCTCCAGTCCTGATAATGCCAAAATAAGCCTCAAGCCAGTTAATAGAGTTCATCATCCAATGTATCACCTTATCACCCTTGCCAATACCCATGCCCAGCAGTGCATTTGCCACTCTGGTTACTCTTTCATCTAACTCCTGCCAGCTAATTTCTCTTCTTATTTTCTCGCTTGGCCTCAATTCAATAAGAGCTGTATCATCAGGATACATTCTGGCATTTTGGACTAACATATCTGATATGGTTGCCATTTGCTATCCTTCACGAGGCGTCAAATTATCAATAAATGGTTAAGCTAGGTAAGAAGGTGGCAATCTGAGGAAAGACTATCAGTATACCGACCATGATTATCAATGCTGCGAGAAAGGGGAATATCCCCTTGAAAATGGTTTCCAGGGGGACATCTTCAGCAATTCCCTTGATTACATACACGTTTACCCCCACTGGCGGTGTAATTACCCCCATCTCAGTTATCAGTACAATTATCACACCAAACCATATCGGGTTGAAGCCCAGAGCCAGAACTGCTGGATAGAATATTGGAATGGTAAGTGTGACAAGCGCTAATGCATCCATAAAACAGCCCCCCATCAAGTAGATAAGCACTATGACTCCCATAATAGCCGCAGAGGGAAGGGGGAGGTTAACAACCCAGTCGGATAAGATGAGAGGGATTTTGGTCACCGCCATAAAGTGCCCAAAAACCATGGCTCCAGCAACAATGACCATCACCATACAGGTTATTCGAAGTGCTTCTTTGATAGCGTTTAGAAAGCTTTGCCAATCAAGCTGACGCCTGGCCAGGCCGATAATTAAAGCGCCAGCAGCGCCGGCTCCACCAGCTTGTGTCGGGCTAAACCAGCCCAGAAAAAGCCCGACTATGACAAAAATGAATAACACCAATGTCTCAATAATTCCGGCAATCACATCAATTTTCTTTTTCCAGCTTGTTGACGCACCTACTGGTGCCAAAGAGGGGTTATGCCGGCAGATAAGAAGTACCGTGATGATGAAAAGACTAGCAAGAATCAAGCCTGGAAAAACACCTGCCACAAAAAGCTTTCCTATCGATTGTTCAGTCATTATCCCATAGACTATGAAAATGGTGCTGGGGGGTATAAGTATACCCAGGCTACCTGCAGCAGCTACACAACCTGTTGCTAACGAGTCATCATACTTGTACCTCTTCATCTCTGGTAGAGATACTTTTCCCATAGCAGCGGCAGTGGCAGTAGTTGAGCCACATATAGCAGCAAAGCTGGCACAAGCAGCAACAGTGGCCATAGCTAAACCGCCTCGTAGCCTGCCTAGCAGAGCATGACTGGCATCATACAGCCTTCGGCTTATACCTGAAGCAGAGGCGATAGAACCCATTAATACAAACATCGGGATAACGGTAAGAGAATATGAGGAAAAAGTATGAAAGATATCTCTAGCCAGGATGCTCAACCCGGCCTGTGGCGAAACTAAAAAACTGAAACCAACAAAGCCAACAAATGCCATGGCAAAGCCAACTGGCATGCGAAGGAGAAACAAGGCAACTAGAGCAATAATACCTACAATGCCAAGAACAACCGGATTCATTTCTTCGTTTTAGTCACCGCTCTAATAAATTGGACCAGCAGCACCAGAAATACCGCGATGCAGCAGATGGCTATGCCGTAGACAACGGGATAGAATGGTATCCCTTGGGTCATGGATACCTCGCCGCTTATCTGTAAGATATGCCCGAAGTCATAGCTTTGCCAGGCAAGCAGTGCAAATAACACCATCCCCAAAGAATAAACTATGCCAGAAATAGCTCTCTGAGCCGTTTCAGGGAGCCTCGTTACCAGAAATTCAACCTCAATGTGGCCATGCAGAATCTGAGTCTGGGCTATGGCAAAAGCAACCACTACTACCCCCAAGAAGCCAACCATCTCGATGCCACCGGGGATAGGCCATTTGAACAGCTTAGCGCCAATTATGTCAGCCGCAATCAAGGCTAACATCCCGACCAAAGCAACGCCAGCGACCCAGTTAAGCCAGCTACCGCATGAATTGGCAAATTTTTCTAGCTTGTCTATTTTGCCGGGCATAGTGCTATACCTCAGGGGCTAAAAACACAAATGATTTATTCAAGTCCCAGAAGTCAGAAACTTCGCTAAAATTTCTTGCTATTTACTGGGGGGTAGCTCTTTTTCAACCCACTCTACGCAAGACTTCTCTGATGGAGACTTGCCGGACCAGTATTTGACCTGCTGGACTAAGTATGCCTGATAATCAGCCGCAGGCAGTCCCATAGCAGTTTTATCCTTTATGTACTGGTCTATCAATGGCTCGGTGACTGTTACCCATCTTGCCATCTCTTCAGGCGCCAGCTGGATCAGCTCTCTGCCCTCAAATGTCAGAAAATAGTCTATACCAGCCTTATCATAATAGGTCCAAACCTTACCATGTTTGTCCGCCCACTCTTCACTGAGTTCGGTGAAGACCTTCTTTATGTTATCAGGCAAGCTGTCCCATTTAGCCTTATTCATAACAACGAACATATTGGCGGTGTAGCCTATGCCATAACAACCGGTAACGTACTTAACCACCTCTGCTTGCTTCCAGCCTTTAAGCACCTCGGGAGGTGTAAAACTACCGTCCACCGTGCCCTTGGATAGAAGCTCATATGCCTCTCCCTGCGAGGCACCATACCCTCTTGCCCCGAGAGCTTCCATTAGCTTAGCTCCCACGCCTGTAGACCTAATGACCAATCCCTTGAGGTCCTCTAATTGGCGTACTGGCTTCTTGGTGGTGAAAACGACACCTGGGCCATGAGCATGAAAATAAAGCACATGCACATCATCAAATTCCTTTGGCTGGAATTTCCGGTAGAAGTCATTGGCTACTTTAGTCGCTACCCACCCATTAGGATAAGCATGAGGCATGTCAACTAGTTCGCTGGCAGGAAAGCGACCCATGGTATAAGCCAGAACGGACATGCCGATATCCGAGATGCCGCTGACCACTCCGTCATAAACCTTAGGTGCTGGAGTCAATGTCCCCCCGGAGTAATAAGTAATTTCCACCCCACCATTGGTGCGCTTATTTATTTCCTGGCAGAATTTCTCAGCCAGTATGGAATTCAGGTGTGTGGGCGGAAAGAAATTACTATAAGTTAGTTTTATCGTCTCGGCCGGAGCTGGTTTTGCGCAGGCACCAAACGCTAGTGCTCCAGCTATTATGAATGTTACCAGAATAAATAATACCTCTTTTTTCATTGGTTTCACCCCCTTAAGAATTCGATTTTCCATTTTCTTAATATCTGATTTCCTCACATGAGATTACAGGCCAAAAGAAATATTGTTTTTTATTGTAACTTATTCCCCTGCTCACACCTCCTTTGGAAAAAGATGCACTGAATTGTAGAGAAGCTTAGTTTCAAATGTTTAGCGGGAAGGATATTCGAGGCTGTGACTCTAGAGTTACTGTCTCACAGTAACTTAGCCTAGAGCCACTATCGGTAGATGTATTTATTAACAACCATAGAATTCTTGTTTTTTCGCTGACCAACTTTTGCAGCAGAAAAAAACTAAATCAGTGTTAGTGAATTGTATAGTATATTATGTATTTATCTCTTGTCAATACCATTTCGGACACTTATCTGATTTCAGTTAACAGGATAACCCAAATGGTGGAGATAGGGGGATTCGAACCCCCGACCTCCGCGATGCGAACGCGGCGCTCTCCCAATTGAGCTATATCCCCATTGAGAAATCAATACTAGCAAAGGCTTCGAATTTGTGTCAAGTTTCGTCGGGGCCTATTTCACTTCTAAATCCAGCTTGTAAATCCCCTCGCCACCCGGTAATGTCATGAAAAATTCGGAGGTATAATCTATTTCGATTTTCACATTCTGCGCCTGGTAGCCAAGCAAATGCCCTCCGACTTTCTTATCGCGGGTGATAAAATGGAAGTGATAACCAGGCATGTTTAACCCCTCCACATAATCTGGACACCAAAACCCTACATAGTACCAGTTACATCACGAGACTCGAGAATTGACTGTTCTTTTAGTGCTTCAGCAAGAGACGGATAAGGCTTGTCTTGTTTAGAGACACTTCTCGTCTTGATGTAGTCGAAAACACCATCGACTTTGATAGCATAGAAAATGTTCTTGGTGGGTAACAGGTTATCCAGATACTGCTCCAAATTGCTCAAGGCTCAATGTCTCATCCAGTGAAACAACTTTGTCAGGTTCAAAAAAAGTTACAATAGCAAAGGGCGTCACCATCGTATCCTCAACAGCATAAGCTTTGCCATCCGCTTTTATCTGATAAAATTCACCTGCTAGCGCAACCATCTCTCCGTCAAGGCCATCAAAAGTGCCTATCCCAAAATCGCCATGCTTTTTCAAGTCTTTAAAACTCACGTCTCCATCGTAGACTCCTTTTGAAAGAGCTTCGATTGTTGAAACTTGAAATAGAATATCTCCGTCTTTTTGCTGGTTTAGGCATCCGAATATGCCCGTGGTTATGACTAAAAGTGTTACTGCCAATAAATAGGCTTTTTTCATGTTTTCACCCCCAAATATCTTTTCAATTTCAACTTCGTAGAGCTGAATTGCCAGCAATCGTACTATCCCTAAACTATCTAAGTCAACCCGGTTTTCGTTGACAACCTTATCTGATATTGGCTAGACTAACAAACTGTTGGCCTGGAAAGGCAGGTAGAAGTACACTGTTATGCAAATCTTAAAACAGATGAAGCAGTTCATGGAGCCACAATCCGTGGCACTTATTGGAGTATCACGGTACACCGGCGAAGGCGCTTTCAATATACTCGAGAACTTACTCAGCTACAGCTACCATGGCAGAATCTATCCAGTAAATCCAAGTGTCAGCGAAATACTCGGGGTGAAAACCTTCCCCACCGTTACCGAGATAGCCGACGATATTGACCTGGCCATAATAGCCACGCCACGCCCTCTAGTCCCTCGGCTACTTAAGGAATGCACCGAAAGCAATATTAAATCAGCAGTCATAGTGGCTCAGGGTTTTTCAGATGCTAATGACGAGGAAAGCAAACAGCTCCAAAAAGAGCTAACTGACATCGTCAAAGACAGACAAACTAGGATAGTGGGGCCTAACACCTTCGGTACTGCCAATGTGTTCACTAATTTCAGTTCGTCATTTGTAAAAATAAGGATGAAGAAACAGCCTACCGGCGTAATTTGTCAAACCGGTGTTTTCTTTATTGGCTTTCCAGAAATGACCTTTGTGGGCAAGGGTATCGACTTAGGCAATGCCTGCGATATCAGTTTCGCCGATAGCTTAGAATATTTCGCAAACGACTCAGAAACAAAAGTCGTCGCCATGCATATTGAGGGCATGCAAGATACGAGGAACTTCATTGACACATGTAAACGTATTTCCCCCAAAAAAGCCATACTGGCATTAAAGACCGGAAAGAGTGAGCAAGCAGCTAAAGCGGCTCAGTCTCACACCGGTTCCCTGGCAGGCAAAAAAGAGGTCTGGGAAGCAGCTCTCAAGCAATCTGGGGTAATCCATGTAGCTGATTTAGAGGAGCTTATTGATTTGACCAGGACACTCAGCATGCTTCCCTTCATGGAGACACCAAAAATTGGGGTTATAACTATTACTGGTGGACTGGGCGTTATGGCTATAGATGCTTGCCAGAATTCGGACATGAAGATAGATAAGCTATCCCCGAGCACAAAAAGGCTACTTGACACCATGTCCCCTTCCTGGTTAAACATTGGAAATCCAGTGGACATTTGGCCAGCAATGATGACATCGCAGCCACCTATCAAACCGTTGATAGATGGCTTAAGAGTCCTCCTGTCAGACCCTCAAATAGGCGCTGTCCTGTTTATCGGAGCTGCTTTCGATGAAAAATGGGGGGGTGGCCTTTGTCAGCTTCTGAATGAATTAGCTGCAACATATAAGGATAAGCCTCTGGCATGTTGCATTTATGGGCCTTATACTGATGTGACCATAAAAGAGCTGCAGGACGCAGGAAAGGTAGTAGGTTTCACCACTCCAGAAAGAGCTATAAGAGCTCTGAGTAGGCTTAGCGAATATTCACAGCTACGAAGCAGGCTCTAGAATCACCCTGGCATCAACTGCCACTGCCCCATTTTTATAAGCGAAAATCGGATTAAGGTCTAGTTCCTTTATCTCAGGGCTTTTATCAACGAAGTCAGAGACCTTTAGTATCAAGTCCTCCAGATATGGAACATCAGCTGGCTCTTGCCCCCTATAACCTTCAAGCAAAGGGTAGCCCTTTATCTCCTTTATCATCTCTCGGGCATCCCGCTTTACCAGTGGCACTATTCTGAAAGAAACATCTTTCAGTACCTCTACAAGTATCCCACCCAGGCCAAACATCAACACCGGTCCAAATTGTGCGTCTTTGGTCATGCCGATGATTACCTCTACTCCAGTGCGAGCCATTTTCTGCACAGAGACTCCTTGAATTTTCGCCTTCGGGTAATGTTTCTTGACAGCAGAGAGAATTTCACTACAGGCATTCCCAACTTGAGTAGCATTACTTAACCCTAACTTAACACCACCGGAATCGCTCTTATGGATAACATCAGGCGAGACTATCTTTAACACCACGGGAAACCCTATCCTTTTGCTCATGGCAACCGCTTCTTTTTTAGTCCGTGCCAGTTTAGCCTCCACAACAGGTATTTCAGCCTCTTTGAGCAATTCTTTAGACTCAATCTCAGTCAATTGCGTCCTGTTATCTTTTCTAGCCTGTTTCAATATCTCATTCTTCGTCATTTATTTCCCCCTTAGGATTTTCAGCCACAAAAACGACCTCAATTTTAGCCGATTTCGTTGCTACTTGCAAAGCAAGCTCTCTCACGGAGACAACAGCTTCTTTCTCGCCTCTAGCAATTTGAAGATGCCAGCACCGAGGTCAGTGACCTGTTCTATCATCAGCCCACTCGTTGCCACATTCTCTACCGTCCGTCTGTTAATGTTGGCTCCCATTATCCGTACCACCATCGGGTTAGCCACGTTCATCAGCCAGGCAAGAATACGGTTAGCGCTCAGAACATGTTCTAGCAAGACCACCTTGCCCTTTGGTTTGCATACCCTCTCAACTTCTTTCAGTCCACGAATCGGGTCAGGAACCGAGCAAAAGACAAATGACGCCACTACTGTATCAAAGGTGTCGTTCTTGAACTCTAGATGTTGGACATCCATCCACTGTAGTTGGACCTTTATTTTTTGCCTCTCTGCCCTATCTTTGGCACGCTCCAGCATCTTCTCGCTGAAATCAATGGCAGTTACTTCAGCATGTGCCGGATAGTAGGGGAAATTCTTGCCAGTGCCAATCCCTATCTCCAGAATGCAAGTCCCTTCCACTCTGCTCCACAGCAGTTCTCGCCATTTGCTATAGCCAGCTATTTCGATAATGCCTTCCATCAGGTCATAGACAGGAGCAATGCGATTGTACCGACTCCTAGCTATTTCAGTAGACATGGTTTCGATTGGCATCTTCGAGCCTCGCATCACTAGCTACGATAAGTCTTTCTTAATCTGAGCGAACTCTTCCTTAGAAATCTCTCCTCTGGCATAGCGTTCCTTGGCAATATCCAGCGGGTCACGTCCCTGTCCAGCACCAGAACCGCTGCGCTCCACCAGCTTTTTAACACCCCAAATAATCAGCGCAATGATTCCTCCCCAGAACACCAGCATAAATAAGCCGCCGAACATCATCCACCACCACATCCCTCCATACCAATCCATCATAGCTCTCCTCCTTCTAATGCCCCCTTAAATATTTGCTCCCAAACTATTATACACAAACTCCGATAAAATGAGCACTCTCTCTGATTTCCATGTTATACTAACTGAAATAATTTTTTTGAGGAAACAATTGCCGAAGAGGAAATGTGTCTCACAAACTTAAAGTCCTAGGTATCGCCGGCAGTCCTCGTCGGAATGGCAACACTGACCTCTTGCTTCGTCAAGTACTGGCTGGTGCTGCTAGCCAGGACACTGAAACAAAGACAGTCGTCCTGACTGCATTGAATATTTCTCCCTGTCGCCACTGTGATGGTTGCCTCAAAACAGGCAAATGCGTGATAGACGATGATATGCAATGGCTACACACTGACATGAGAGAAGCCGACTGTATAGTTCTAGCTTCACCTATCTTTTTCATGGGGGTGACTGCTCAAACCAAAGCCATGATTGACCGCTGTCAGGCACTCTGGGTAATAAAATATGTCCTTAAACTTCCAGTGGCAATTAACCCCAACAAAGAGCGCAGAGGCATCTTTATTTCAGTAGGTGGGACAAGAGTCCATGACTTATTCCAACCAGCGATAGCTACAGTCAAGAGCTGGTTTACAACCCTGGATATCAGCTATGCTGGTGAACTGGCCTTCTCAGGAATCGACGAAAAGGAAGCTATCCTTCAACACCCAACAGCACTGAAGGAGGCATTCACTATGGGCCAAAAATTAGTTGCTGGTAATGTGCTAAAGTAAATATTTTATCAGAAATTACCCGACCTGATGCTTTTCACTCTTTATAACTTATGCTAAAATGTCTCGGTTCAAAAAATAGCCAACTCAGTAGAGGAGGCCGCTTATGCCGAGCAAAAACAAAACAGAATGGCAAGAAACCACATTAGCCCCAACACTCAAACGTTTCCCTGAAAGACAAGAGACTTTTGAGACAAGCTCCAGCATAGCTATCTCGCCTGTATATACACCAGAAGACACCTCAGAGTTCGATTATTCTGCCGCCCTAGGCTATCCTGGAGAATACCCATTTACCCGTGGTATCCAGCCAACTATGTATCGCGGCAGACTATGGACAATGCGCCAATACGCTGGTTTCGGCACCGCCGAAGAATCCAACAAGCGCTACCGTTATCTATTGGAACAAGGGCAAACCGGTCTAAGCATCGCCTTTCAGTTACCAACACAAATAGGCTACGATTCAGACCATCCACTAGCCAAAGGCGAAGTCGGCAAAGTTGGAGTTGCTATAGACACTTTGGAAGATATGGAGGTTCTGTTCAAGGAAATTCCCCTGGACAAAGTTAGTACATCAATGACCATAAACTCCACAGCTCCCATACTCCTTGCCATGTACATTGCCTTGGCCAAAAAACAAGGAGTTGACCCAGCTAAACTAGATGGGACTATCCAGAATGATGTCCTTAAGGAATATATTGCCCGCGGGACTCATATTTTCCCCCCTCGCCCCTCAATGCGCCTGACTACTGACATCTTCGCTTACTGTAGCAAGCATGTGCCCCGCTGGAATACCATTAGCATCAGCGGCTACCACATACGCGAGGCCGGCTCCACAGCCGCTCAGGAAATCGCCTTCACCTTGGCTAATGGCATCGCGTATGTTCAAGCGGCTATTGACGCCGGGCTGGATATAGATGAATTTGCTGGCAGAATCTCATTCTTCTTCAATAGCCACAATAATCTTTTCGAAGAAGTGGCCAAGTTTAGAGCAGCACGTCGCTTATGGGCCAAGATTATGAGCCAAAGGTTTAAAGCCAAAGACTCACGCTCGATGATGCTACGTTTCCACACGCAAACTGCTGGCTGTACGCTCACCGCTCAGCAGCCATATAACAACATTGTCAGAGTGGCTATCCAAGCCCTTGCCGCAACTCTAGGCGGAACACAATCTCTCCATACCAACTCTTTTGATGAAGCCTATGCTACACCATCACAAGAGGCAGTAACCATTGCTTTACGCACTCAGCAGCTACTAGCCTATGAGACAGGCATCGCTGATGCTGTTGATGCCCTTGGAGGCTCTTATTTGATAGAATTTCTCACTGCCGCATTAGAAAAGCAAGCCGTTGAGTACATCGAAAAGATTGACAAACTGGGTGGTGCCGTAGCTGCTATCGAGCAAGGTTTCCAGCAAAGAGAGATTCAGGAAAGCTCTTATCGCCAGCAGAAGAATGTTGAGGAAAACAGAGCTACTGTGGTAGGCGTCAATAAATTCGTTTCGCCGTCGCCGAAAATACCAGGGTTACTGCGTGTTGACCCAGAACTGGAAAAGAAACAAAAGGAACGATTAGCTCAAGTGAGAAAGAATAGGGACACCGATAGAGTCACTAAAACGCTTAAGAACCTAGAGGATGCAGCACGCAGCCAGGATAACACTATGCCAACTTTTATAGAATGCGTCGAAGCTTATGCCAGTATCGGCGAGATATGTGATGTGCTGCGCAAAGTTTTTGGCACTCAAAAAGAATATCTCGTTTTCTGAAAATGTTCTACATATAAACTAAAACCACAAAGGAGAATCAAATGGATTTTGAACTAACCGAAGAACAGAAGATGTTCCAAGCTATGGTGCGCGATTTTGCCACCAATGAGGTCAAACCTTTAGCGGCAAAAATCGATGAGGAGGCAAAATTCCCGGCTGAAATCTATAAAAAGGCGGCTAACTTAGGCCTACTCGGCATCACTATTTCTGAAGAATACGGTGGTAGCGGCGGCGACTACTTATCAATGGCGATCGCCGCTGAGGAATTATGTCGAGCTTCAGCCGCCATGGGTACGGTTTTCCTGGCTAGCCTATCGCTGGCTTGCTACCCCATCTACAAATTCGGCAATGAGGAGCAAAAGCGCAAATACGTTACACCTATAGCTAAAGGTGAAAAACTAGCTTGTTTTGCACTTACTGAGTCTGGTGCCGGAAGCGATGCCGGAGCCTTAGAAACAACTGCTGCAGTACAGGGTGACAAGTACGTTCTCAATGGCACGAAAATATTCATAACCAACGGTGCTGAAGCCGAAATCGCTACAGTTTTTGCCACCATTGACAAATCATTAGGGCATCGGGGCATAACTGCCTTTATCGTTGAAAAAGGAACTCCCGGTTTCTCTGTAGGCAAAGAGGAGAACAAACTTGGCATACGCGGTTCATCAACTACCGAGTTGGTATTCGAAAACTGCCAAATACCGGCGGCAAATCTTTTAGGTGAAAAGGGGCGGGGTTTGCGAATAGCTATGGAGGCGATAGATTCCAGTCGAGTTACTGTCGCTGCTCAGGCATTGGGTATCGCTCAGGCTGCATTTGATGCTGCTCTTGACTATGCCAAGGAGCGTCAGCAATTCGGACAACCACTAGCCAACTTTCAAGCAATCCAGTGGATGCTTGCCGACATGGCAACTCATATCGATGCTGCTCGTCTGTTGACCTACCGAGCTGCCTGGCTAAAAGACCACGACATGCCGTTCATGAAAGAAGCAGCTATGGCAAAGGTATACGCTGCGGAAACATCCAGGCTGGTTACCAACAATGCCATACAAATCCACGGTGGTTATGGTTATTGTAAGGACTATCCAGTGGAGCGCTATCTGCGTGATGCTAAAATAACCGAAATCTACGAGGGTACTTCAGAAATGCAGCGAATGACCATCGCTAGAGCCCTTGTAAGAGAGGGGTAAAGGAGGCGAAATGATTAAGAAAGTTCATCACGTTGCTGTTGTAGTCAAAAATTTGGATGAGGCACTTCAACTTTACGACAATTTCTTTGGTGCCAAGCCGAGCAAGATAGAAACCATACCACAACAGGGCGTAAAGGCAGCCTTGCTACCTATGGCCCAAGGGGGCGAAATCGAGCTTCTAGAGCCGATTGACCCACAAAGCGGCGTGGCTAAATTTCTCGAAAGCCGAGGTGAGGGAATTCATCACATTTGTTTAGAAGTCGACGATGTCGACCAAGAGCTGTGCACACTAGCTGACAAGGGTGCTCAACTGATTGATAAGCAGGGACGCCCAGGCTTAGCCGGTAAAGTAGGCTTCATACATCCCAAATCAACTAAAGGAGTGCTCATCGAGTTAGCGCAAAAAGTATAGCGATGCTTCATAAACTGGTAAAACGCTATTGACCAGGTAAGGAGATATGTACATGGCGGAAGAAATTAAAATTCGAGTCCTAGTTGCAAAACCAGGCCTGGATGGCCATGACCGTGGAGCTAAGGTGGTTGCCCGAGCCCTCAGAGATGCTGGCATGGAGGTTGTCTACACTGGAATCAGACAAACCCCAGAAATGATAGTTGAGGCAGCGGTCCAGGAAGACGTTGACGTCATCGGTTTAAGCATTCTTTCTGGCGCTCACCTAGAGCTTTTCCCGCCAGTTGTAGAAGGGCTCAAGAAAAAGGGGAAGACTGATGTGTTAGTCGTGGCCGGTGGTATTATACCGGACGAGGACATCCCGGCTTTACAAAAAATAGGTATAAAGGCAATCTTCGGCCCAGGTACTCCTACACCTAAGATTATCGAGTTTGTCAAAAACGAACTTGCAGCCAGGAGAAATTAAGTCAGATTATCATTTTCGGGCAATTCCGACAATATCTTTCACACCCCGAATGTTCTCCCTTTCCATAAATTGCCCAATCCCTTCCAATACATCCAGGGCAGCTTGAGGATTAGCCAGACTAGCTGTACCCACCTGCACGGCGCTAGCTCCAGCCATAATGAATTCCAAAGCATCACTGGCACAATTGATACCACCACAGCCTATTATAGGTATATTTACAATCCCAGCAACCTTATACACCGCATAGACAGCAATCGGCTTAATCGCTGGCCCCGAAAGTCCTCCAATAGTGTTGCCTAATGAAGGTTGGCGTTTATTCACGTCAACAGCCATTCCCCGCACTGTATTAATCAGAGTTATGGCATCAGCTCCAGCATCACTTACTGCCAAGGCAATTTCTCCTATATCGGTTACATTAGGGCTCAACTTCACAATAACAGGTAAGCTACTGACTGCTTTGACTGCCGAAGTAACAGATGCGGCAACCTTTGGACTGGTACCGAACTCCATACCACCAGATGCCACATTGGGACAGCTTATATTGACCTCAATGCCACTTATACCAGCAACTCCCTCCATTTTAGCAGCAACTTCCGCATACTCGTCTACATTTTCACCAGCGATATTGACAATGACCGGCACCCGCCACTTAGCCCAAACAGGAGCTTTTTCTCTTATCAGGACATCAACTCCAACATTCTCCAGACCTACAGAATTGAGCACGCCGCAGGTTGTCTCCACCAACCGAGGCTGAGGATTGCCTTCCCTAGGCTTAAGTGTAGTACCTTTACAAACAATGGCTCCTAGCCTCTGTATATCAATGAGCTGGCTATATTCAATGCCATAGCCAAAGGTGCCAGCAGCCGTCATCACAGGATTAGCCAAAAGTAAGCCATAGGGATGCGATGGGGCTATCTGGACACTAAAGTCAATCATTTCAAGCCTTAATTGACGGTCGTAATTTTAGAACTGATTCCACCTTGCCAGTCATTGTTGACGGTTTGTCCCGCCGGTCATCAATCTTGATGATAGTAACCACCCGAGATGCCCCCTTGCTAAAAGGAACTTCATGCATCTTATGTGTCACCTCAAACACCTTGCCAAGTGGGCCCTCGATAACAGTCCCCATAGGTGTCAGCCGGTAAGATAAATCTTTTCTGCCTTCCAGAACCTCGAGACAAGCAGCAATATAACGGCTAATCCCGGTATCCCCAGTACCTACGGGAATGATAGACACTTCAGCAACAACCTGGCCTTTCATCACTCACCTCCTAGATGTATAGTATAGCCAAGGCGCCAAATAAAAGATAGCACACGCTTTTTATCATCTGCAAAGAAATATGTTAAAATCTCAAAATAATAGCCTGAAGATGGCAAAATCAAAGGATTAGTCGAGACATGAATTATATTATCCGGCGTATGCAAGATAGAGATATTCCTCAAGCACTCGAGATTGACCGTGAGGCTTTCCCAACACAATGGCCTCATCCCACATACGCCTCCATTAAACAGGAACTTCGTAACCGACTAGCTCGCTATCTAGTAATCGCTAAACCGAGAGAATTAGAAACACCAAAACAAAAGACTGACAACAAGAGCTTCTGGGAATGGTTAATTCACCTTTTTGACCATGACCGCTTCTTTGGTGAAGAGTTACCCCCACCACCAAAGGAGCATATCATCGGTATTGCCGGCTTCTGGGTAATGGTAGATGAGGCACACATCACTACCCTTGCTGTGCGAAATGCTTATCGCAGACAGGGAATAGGAGAGCGGCTACTAATTGCAATTGTTGAAATGGCGGCTGAACTCAAGGCAGATGTGGTTACCTTGGAGGTACGTGTTTCAAACAAACAAGCCCAGGCACTATACAATAAGTACAGCTTTCAAATAGTGGGGACACGCCGGGCTTACTACACAGACAATGGCGAGGATGCGATATTGATGACCACCGATTCCTTAACTTCAATCGCCTTTCAGTCACATTTCCAGCAGCTTATGCAGGCTCATCAGATGAGGTGGGGAGAACACTACGTAAATGAAGCATCTCATGTCACTTTACTATAAAGAGAATGCAGAGGTAACACCATGAGTGAGATGAAAAGCGCCTGGGAAAAAGCAATGGAAAGGGTAGAAAAGCTGGGCAAGCTCACTGAAGATGAACTTAAACAGTTGGAGTGTGTTCCGGTCGGGAATAGACTGGCTGCCAGATATCTTCAAGAAACTGATTTTAATCTGGACGCCGAGCTGATGAAATATAAAGGCACAGGGCTCAGGAAATATGTAGCTAAAGGTGCCCAGGAGATATTCCTGAGCAATATAATGTTCCCCCAAAGCGAGCGAGATAAACAGAACACAAAAAGAGCCATGGCGGGCTTGAGGTTGGTAAAAGAAAACAAAAACCAGCTCGAAACCATTCTCGACCGGATAACTAACCTGCTTAATTATTATGAACAAGCTCGCCAGCAGACTTACGTACAGTTCAAAAAAGGTTTCGAGGCTAAATTACAGGAAGCCAATCAAGCTATGCAAAAGCAATCCGGAAATGCTGCTACTATCGAGACACAACTTCAAGCCCAGTTCCAAGCAGAATGGCATAAGCTCAGCAGCCAACTCAATGCCCAATATGAAAAGGTACTCGAGGAACATAGGCAACAAATAGCAAAAATAGGTTGAACAGCTAATTTCAATCCACTGAGAAAAAACTGCCTGACGCAGAGTAAATTTGTCTCTAAATCAAATTTGTGCAAGATAATCAGGGAGTCGAACAATGGAGAAACAAGAATTTGAGGAGCTGGTAAAACTTTTAAAAAAGGCCAATGAATATCTAGAGCAAATTAGCTCCCGCCTGGACAAGATAGATGATTCGCTAGAGAAAATAAAAAACGAGACAAAGAAAAAGCGTAAGTCTATGTTTGACCTTTGACAGTGTTTATCGTCGGTAATTTGCAATAGCACTAGCCTTGATTGAATAAATCTGAAAGGAGAAAACGATGCGTTTCAGGTGCGTCACTTGCGGAATCGAATTCGACAATATAGAGCAGCTAGCCAGCCATAAACGGCAGCACCAGGCTAGTTCAAGAGGTTCATCAGGAGTTATCTGCCTGGGATGCGGTAAAAGCATCCCTCTAGAACCATCCCAGATGAATTACAGCGGCCCGCTCACCTGTTCTAATTGCCACCGCACAATGACCGTCGTCATAGAAGGCGGAGAGGTTTGTGTAGCCCGCCTCGGATAGGCAATAGGCACGGATAACACATCAGAACATCTCAGCATCAGGCATTGCGTTGGGTTGTGCACTAGCGTATAATCACGTTCTGCGCTGAGTTGCGATTGATGGCCAATGGAGGTTGCAATGAAAAAGCATGGACGGCTTATAATTTTATTTGTTGGTCTGATTATTTTGCTGGCTGCCTCATTTATTAGTTGTCGCCCTGTACCAAGCTCGACTCCACCGACTGAACTACCCAACTCCCCCGAGACTCGATTACCTGAAGGCAAAACCCAAACATTGGTATTAGAAGATGATTTCAGCGACCCTGAAAGTAGTTGGGTAACAATTCCAGAAGCTGACAAAGGCGGAAATTATGAAAACGAGGAATATGTCATCTGGGTTAACAATGCAGGGAGCAAAGTAGCGACACTCCTAACACTAGACGAATTGAGTGACTTTGTATTCGAGATAGACGTGAAGAAAGTGTCTGGAGAGAAAGGTAGCTATTTCTTTATCCTTTATAGATTGGACGAAAATAACAATATGTACGCCGTTGGCGTCTCTGACGAACTAGAATACTCTATCGTAAAATATATACTGGGTCGAGCAACAGACCTGTTAAAGGACTGGACACGTTCAAGCCATATAAAAGCTGGCGATAAAAGTAATAGACTTAAGGTAGTGTGTATTGGAACACAAACTGACGTTTATGTGAATGGCTACAAGCTTGCCAGTGTTACTGACGATACATCGCTCAAAGGCCAAATAGGCCTTGGTATCAAGTCCTTCAGTGAGTCTGGCGCCAGGTACAGTTTTGACAACTTCAAGCTCTACACTATCGAATAAGAAGTCCCGCCTCCTGACAAGCTACGTGTGCAAGTAAAAACCAAACAACGGAGATACAAATAAGAAAACTTAAGCAACCCAGAAAACGCTCAAACCTAATACGTTCAAGCTCAGATGCAAAGTCTTGGTGCCCCCAAGGGAATTCGAATCCCTGTTCTAATTCCCTAGGAGAATTGTCTTCCACCTTGGCTGCTAGAGCAAGTAAGCATTCCAAAATAGTGTTCACCAGTGCCTGGGTTTCCCGGGAAAAGCGCCTGCTTTGTAGTATCGCTAATTGCTTCATTGTTTAGCCTCCTTCTTGTTTTTGGTTTCCTCTTTCGCTTGTAATCCAGACTGAGAACTACCCAAGTCCTGCCTATTCGTTTCCCCTGTATTTCCCCTTTAGCGAGCAATCGCTGAACATGTCTTGGAGATAAACCTAATTCTCTGGCTGCTTCCCTCACGCTATACATGTCATGCCCCATAGCAAAATTATGACGCTGACAAGATTCAAAGTCAAGCGTGTTACAAGGCTTTTTGCAATTTTACTAAAAAGACTGCTGGACAGTTCCCTGAACTCTTA